>JBIKVX010000128.1:0-6056 GCA_044356625.1 Flavobacteriales bacterium
ATGGTAACTTTCCAATGGAGCATTGCCTTGCAGGGATTGCCAATGGCACATATCGCGAAGCGCCTGCGCAAGGCGGGTATTCATGTGGTGTTCGATATTCACTTTGTTATTCAAAAAGAACACAGTTCCATAGATAAATTTTTAACGAAGTATGCTTTGAAGCATGCTTCTTCTTTTGTGGTGCATGCGCTGCATACATTTGAAGAATTGAAAACGGTCTTCCCCGAACGTTCGTTCGGTTTGGCAGATAAGTTGGATATTCATGAAAAGGCATTCACATCAGTTGTGAAATTGTATCATCCGATTTACGATTTGTACAAGCCCATTGCTAATTTTAATATTGAAGAAGAAAAGGCGAAGTTGGGATTGAAGAAACACGTCTTTTTGTATTTCGGATTCATTCGGAAATACAAAGGGCTCGACATGGCCATTCAAGCTTTCGCTGAATTGTGTGAGGAAAGAGACGATGTCTCGTTTTTGATTTGTGGAGAATCTTTTTGGAAGACGCTCGACGACACGAAGTGGAGCACCAAGCTGAAACAAATGTTATTTGGATGGGCGAAGAAGTTGGTTCTTCGAAAGTCTGACGACGAGCGTGAAGACAATCCGCTGGAGTGGATAGCGAAATTAGGAATAGAAGACAAATGCGTTGTCTTCAATAGCTTCATTTCGAACGAAGAATTACCGAAGTTTTTTCAAGTGTCCGATGCGGCCGTGTTGTTCTACAGAACAGCTACTCCCAGCGGAATTGAGTCGTTGAGTTACAATTTCAAGATGCCTATTTTGGCAACGAAAGTCGGACATTTTCCAGAGACAATTGTAGACGGATTCAACGGATACTTAGCTGATGCCAACGACATTCATAGCATGAAAGATCAAATGGTGAAATTCTTAGATTCACCCATCAATAGAGACAATGTTGCGAAGGCAACCGAGAACATGAGTTGGAAGAATTACGCAAACGCAATTTGTAATTATGAGTAACATTACGCACCACAGAAAGAGCTACGAAAAACATAGCTTAGAAGTTGAAGATTTGAAAGCGACTCCGCATGAAATGTTGGAGTTTTGGTTGAGTGAAGTAGAGGAATTGCACGATTACAATGCCATGGTCGTTAGCAGTGTGGACGCTTCAGGGCAGCCTCATTCGCGCATTGTTTTACTTCGTGGGGTGAATGAAGACGGATTGAAATTTTACACGAATTACACTTCCAACAAAGGATTAGAGTTAGAGCAAAACAACAAAGTTGCTTTGAATTTTTTCTGGCCAACGGTTGAACGTCAAGTTCGGGTAGAGGGTGAATTACACAAGTTGAGTGATGCCGAGAGCGACGCTTATTTCAATTCACGTCCGCGCGAAAGTCAGATCGGCGCATGGGTTTCCCCACAGAGTTCAACCATAGATTCACGCGAAGTTTTGAACGAGCGCTTTAGAGAGTTCACCGATAAGTTTGAAGGGCATCCTGTTCCACGACCTTCAAATTGGGGAGGTTATCTTATTCGTCCGAAGTATTTTGAATTTTGGCAGGGCAGGCCGAACCGCTTGCATGATCGATTGACGTATTCTTTGGTTGAAGGAAACTGGTCTATCGGAAGAATGGCTCCATAATTTTTTTTAGCGATTGGCTAAAAAAAAAGGAACCTTTCAGTTCCTTTTTTTTTCAAAAAAACAAAAAGATTATTTTCGAGTGTTGTTGGCAATGGAAACAAGTGCTCGCATCATTTCGGCGAAGGCACGCGAAAGGATAATAATCAAGTAACCAATAACAACTGATAGAATAGCGCTCTCTATGCCTCCGCTCTTCAAATATCCACCTGGGATGAATCTGCCAATCATTCGGCTTTCTTCTACAAGCTCAGTGAAAATACCGAAGAAGAAGCCAACAACAGCGAACCATGTTCCAGCCCATTCTCCAAAGGTTTGAACGAAGTGTGAATAAACAGGGATCGCTACGAACTCATCGCCTTCTTCAGACGTTTCGTTAACTTTTGATTTTCTGTCCCACCAGATTTGGAAGCTAATCCAACCGGCTGCAGCAATAATTAGCCAGAGGAAAAGGAACACCACAACCACCTTTGCAGGCGCGTCGAACAGATTGTTGTCAGCAGCCTCATACATAATGTAAAGGGGCATAAGCGCGTTTAATATGGCAAGTACCAAATAAACATACCCGATCGGTTGTCTGAACATTTTGCCAGAATCGATGTAGCCCAAATAAGTCTTAAGGAAGGTGAAAAATTTGTTGTCCATAAAAATTTGAGTTAAGGTTACCTACTCGTTTGGCTTTTCGGTTATCGCCCATTGGATTACCAATGATATACTAATCTAGTTTTAGATTTAATTGAAATTGAAATTTTAGTGCAGAGTTTTCAACAGGTTTTTTGTTTGTTGATTAGAGAGTTTTATTATTTAAATGTATTTTGCAAGCATGAAAAGAATCATATTCGTTGCTCTATCCGTGTTGTTTATTCAAATGAACAGCCATGCTCAATATTTCGTCGATATTTTTTCATTCAACCGTCAAGCCTATAACATCCCATCTGGCGCGCAAACGAGTGACTTATTCGTGAATGCGTTCATTCCAAAAGTTCTGAAGAACGGCAATACAATTTTTGTTCGAGCACATTATGAAAAGCTTTCAATGCAAAGAGATTCATTGTCAGCCGATTATTCGTCAATCACACTTCCAATAGGAATGCAAGTGCAATTGAAAAATCCGAAAGTGAAATATACAGGTTTGATCATTCCTAAGATTGCCGGTGCCGATTTAGGAAGTCCTTTTTCAGATGTGTTTCAGCTTGGAGTGTATTCACTTTTTACCGTAACGCAATCAGATAAGTTTCGATACAAATTCGGGCTCTATTACAACCGTGAATTCTTCGGGAATTTCTTTATTCCTTTAGTGGGTATCGATTGGAAAGTATCTGATCGTTTCACTATTTATGGAACCCTTCCCAATAGCATGAAGTTTAGTTATGCAGTTGAGCCCTCTCGTGTAAATGCAGGCATAGCCTTCCGTTCCATGACACGCTCTTTCAGAGGAGAAGACGTCAATACCTTTGTTCGCTATAATGAACTCCAACTCAAAGCATTTTTCGATTTCTACATCACAAAGAAGAATGTAGTCTTTGTGGAAGGTGGATACTTCTTAGGAAAGACACCTTTACTTTATAAAAACAACGAAACAGAAAATTCCCTTCCATCAGATTTAATGAAGGAAGGGAAGGCGTTTCCAATCATCAATGCCGGTTGGGCACTTAGATTTTAAATAGATCGGATAGTATTCTGAGCGTTTCTTTCGCAGCATCTTTCGGATGAAGCGCAGTATCTGAAATTCCTGAAATAACACGCGTAATGTCGTGATCTATTTTTCCTTCAACATTCCAATCGGCTGCTGGTGCAACCGAAATGTAAACGGAATAGTTGTGGTGCATGGTTCCTGGACGTTCACCAATAATGTGAAGAATACATTTTTTCTGCTTTGAAGCTGAATCGCCGAACAGCAGCTCGCCGCATCGGTAGCCCGCTCTTACTCTTCCATGCTGAATGAACAGAGGGTCTTTACTTACAGAGTATTCGTTGCTAAGCGAATAGTTTGCTATCAGCAATGAATTTAATTCTTGCACATAAGGTAGGAGATGTCCTTCGTCTATGATGGAAGAAACATTCAATCCGTCGGAAACAATGACCTGAATATCGGGTATGCTCTTCTTCCACTTTGAACGTAAAATTTCTAACGCATATATGCTATCACGCGAAAGCTGTTCTCCCGAGTGCGGGTGATAGATGTAATCTTTTCGGTCTTTCGAAAGCGTGCTAATGGCAATTCCATGAGGAAGAAATTTTCCAAATTGAGAAGGTGTTTCTTCCCACAAACATTTCTTCGCATCTGCGTAGAGCAATCGAATTTCTTGCTCAAGATCTGGATTCATATCCCAATGATTCGCTCCATAACCTTCTGCAATGGGCACTCCACGCTCTCGCACACGGGTTATGCAGCCTTGTCCTTCAGCGTAGATTTCCTCTATGGTTCGAGAGTCGCCTTTCAGTTTTCGATATTGATAATACATCCACACAGGATCTCCGAAGTTCGCAGAGGGCTTGTTGTTTTCATCAATGATTTCCATCTGTTTGAAAAACGCCCACATGGCATCATTGATCTTGTATCCAAACTTTTCGCGAATGCGCAGGTGATCGCTAAACGATGTGGTTAAGTAACTCAACATCGGATCGTTCTTCGTTGGAAGAGCCATCAGATAGCCAGGATTAGCAGGCATAATCTGATCAATACACCAATCCAAATCATCCAACGAAACATCCATGTGCAAGGTGGTGCAAATGTCAAGACCAATCATGAGTCCGTGTAATTTTCCCATCACCAAATCTTCCAAGCAACAACGAACCAATTGTTCTTTCGTTCTGAAAACTTCCGGTCCAATGAATCCGGCAACATCGTTCAGATGAACCCATGTTTCCTCTTTTAAGCCTTGCTTTAATCCGCGCCACATTCCGTATTTACGCGACTCGTGAATAAGCATGTCGAAACCTTCGCCGTGTCCGTTGGTTTCATCGGCACCTTGACCAGTCTCTGCATACAATCCGAATTTCCCAGTGCGAAGCTTCGCGTAGTTCTGAAGTTTTTCCAGCGTTACATCGAAAGTCTGATTCGCTTTAACCGTGCCGGCAATGCTTTGAAACCACATGCCTGTTTTTCCAGCGTGTGTTTTTTCGACTTCAGCTTGAATATCTATGTGCGCCAACACGGAATGTGAAAGCGTATTTTCCAGTTTGAACGTTGTGAGAATTTCGTATAGCGCCAATTCAATTTTCGCAACCGATTCCGGATTGCTTGAAACCGGATTGTTTCCCAATACTAAATCGCCCACACTGTAACTCCATGCGTCGAACACTTGCCACACAATATCTTCAATGTTATCGGTCGGAGAGTTGGGTTGAACGCGCGCACTCATGTATCCCTTCGAGCCCATTTGACTTCCAGACAATGGATGGAAAATTTTACTGCTAATTTCAATGAGATCTTTGTTCGACATCAACTTCACCACGCAAGCAATGATATCGCTTGTTAAATAGGGAAGGAGCGTTTTTATTTCAGCCTCATTGGACAATAAGAGGAGTTCTTTAAATTCACGCATGCGAAGCTTGCCAATGGCCTTTCCCGATTCTGTTTCTTGAAAGGAACGTGTTGTGCTTTCAATGTATTCCGATTGCTCATCGGTGAAAACAGAATGCGCTCGAATATTTTTAAGCGTTGTTTCCGCCAACAGCATTCGCGCGTTGAGTCTATCTTCTTCGGAAGCGGCTGCTATTCCAGCAATTTCATCACCCTCTTTAAACTCATTCGCAGCGCCTAGTAATTGACGGTAAAGAGTAAGATCGAAACTTCCTTTCTGACGTTGAATATATTGGAACAAATCTTCACCAGCAAGAGGATAGAGGACTTCAATTTTTTCGAAACGAAAACGGTCAGACTCCCCAAAAACTTTCCTCGAAACAAGTGTATAGGAGACAGTCGCCATTCCTAGTTTGCTTAAAAAATCGCGTCGCTCCATGCCTATTTCAATTTCAGTTTCTGACCAATTTTTAACTTGTCAGATTTTAAGTTGTTTATTTTTTTTAATTTCGAAACCGTTGTTTTGTTTTTCAATGCAATACTCGAGAGAGTGTCTCCCTTTTTCACGGTATAGGTTTTCTTCCCAGCAACGGGTGGTTCCGTTTTTTTGGGTGGTTTAGGTGCTTCTGGTTCAGGTTTTTTAATAAGTAAGTCTTTGTATAATTTAACGGGAATATGAAACGATTCCTGCTTTGGATTAGCTGCTAATAGGTGAAGAGTGTTTTCAAAACTCCTGTATAGTAGATACCCTTTAAGTTCATAACCCTTTTTAGTAAGGTGAATAAAATCCTTCTGAGCATATCCTTGCTCATTCCAAAATTTAATTTTCATGTAACCGCCGGATAGGTCATAAAAATTCCAATAAAGCGAGTTGGTTGCCATTGCCATAGAATCGACGACTTCGTTAAATCGTATACCCGCATT
>JBIKVX010000129.1:0-5920 GCA_044356625.1 Flavobacteriales bacterium
GATGTTGTGCAAAATTGAAGATGAATTTTGAGATTCGAGTTGAAGGGCATGTGCTACAAACGCTAAGTCTAAACCGAAATTCTCATGACTGGGAGCAAATCCTGTTTCAGTATTTACTAATGCAACTACAAATCCAAATGGAATCAACTGTTCAGCAATTATATCATAGTTTGCTGCCCCAATTACGAAACCGTGCCCCACTGCAATCGCAGGATATCCCGTCAGTGCTAGAGAAGATGGATCTAAAGCAGGAGTGTTATCACCAGCAGAAGTAGCTGGATAATACACTTCGCATGGAATTGAACGATTGTTTCTTGTTGCATCCACGAAGGTTAACGTCGTGTGACCAAGACCTTGTCCAAACGAAAAAGCGGCACTAAGAAATCCGATAAAGAATAAAACTACTTTTCTCATTTTATTTTTTTTGAAGTGGAACGACTTGAATTCCTTCTGAAGATTCAATTACAAAATAATATTGTCCCACCGGCTGGGGAGTAAGATCCAAATGATATATCGCCCACGGCTCGCTATAGTTGTAATCCCACTTGTAATATTTAACCGATCTACCACTGCTGTCATACAAGTAGTGATAATTATTTGTATCAGGAAAATTCCCTTCCACACGAACTTCAAACTGACCATCTGAGGGTTGAGGAAAAACAAGGACCGAATGTTCATTCGGTTGACTGTATATCTCATTTGAAAGATTAACAAATGCCTTCCAGAAATCTGGAATACCGTGACCCATAGAATCATTTGGCGTTGAATACAAACTGGCGCTTTCTTCAATTGCGTTAAAAATTTCCATATTAGAGGCTGTTGGAAAGGCCTGCCACAATATTGCCGCCATTCCAGCAATGATTGGTGAACTGAAAGAAGTGCCGTTTCCCCTAGAGATTGTGCTGTCTGAAGCTGCGTATACCGTCTGTCTTCCCATGGCTACGATGTTCGGTTTGACATCGTTCAATCCCGGAGGGTGATATCCTGAAAAGGAAGCATGAGTTCCATTCAAATCCACCGCCCCAATGCACAGAACATGTTCAGCATCTGAAGGAGCTGTAATGACATGCCATGCATCATCTCCGCTGTTGCCGGCACTATTCACAACCAAGGTTCCCTTTAACGCACAGATTTCAGCCGCTTGAGAAATTCTGGTTGTCGAACCATTCATGTCTGAAGGTGAGTAATTCATGTAATCCTCATCGAATAATGAATATCCTAAACTTGAATTAATCACATCTATTCCAGTACTGTCTGCCCATTCGGCTGCTTGAATCCAAGTATCTTCTTCCAACCGAACTTCACGAAAAACATCTTCTGTTTGAAACAAATAATAGTTCGCTTCAACTGCTGTCCCGTATAGGGAATCTTTCATAATACCTGCCATGTGACTAAGCACCATTGTCCCGTGGGTGGAGGCGTCGAAAACTTGTGAAGAATTGTAATGAAGGAAATCATGCGTTTCAATGATTCTACCTTCATCGAACAAATGTGACATAGCAGGAAGGATGTCTGCGAAAAGAAATCCGCCATCGAATACTGCAATGTCCATCCCCTTTCCATTTAATCCCAATTGATGAAGAAGGTGGCCATTTAACATTTCTGTTTGTTTAAAACTCGGACCGTAAAAATCGTCTGAAACAGTGCCCACTTCTGACTGCGTTCCTTTATGAATTGAAATCTTTTCAAGTGGAATACTTGGCAACGATTTAACTTGAAAGACACAAGGAAGTGCTTCCACTTGCAATTTCCAAGTAGCTGCAATAGCAGTATCTATAAGCTCTACTGTAATTGAATTGAACCATTTACTCTTCAGCAACACATTTGAATTTCCTTGTTGAAGAACTTGCTGAATGTAGCTTGTATTTACTGGAATATCCAGCGAATCGAAACCGACTCCTGTTCTAATTCTTCGTTCAATACTCTTTGGAGAAAGAAACTGTTCTGGCTGGGAAAATGAATAAGGCGAATTGCTCTTGTCCTTGAATTGAATAAAATAAGTGTTGTACGACGACTGAGCTTGTGTAAAACAAAAACTACTTATTGCAAAGAACAACACACAATAAAACCTCATCATACCTTTATTTCGTTTCCTTTAATTTACCCATTTCGTACACTTCAATTTTCTCTACTTCTCCACCTATATTGAAATAAGTAATTTCACCGTGCAACTGCCCCTTCAAGTAGCTGCCTTTTCTTTTTACCTGGGTTCCAACCAGCTGTTCTCTGTATATTATTCCTTGTGCTTTATCTTCTTCACTTGCGGGAATTTGCTCAAAATGTCCGGTTTCGAAATACTCTATAAATTTACCCTCTAACATGAAGTTTCGGTAACTATATTCTGCCTTTGGAATTTCATTCGCGTAATAAAAATCAAAGGTTCCGTTGGCATACTTCTTCTCTCCTTCAATATCGTTTTTAAACATTGCAGTCGCCTCCACAACCCCACTTGGGGCATAGAAAGACCATTCACCCTCCTTTTTCCCTTTAACAAATTTCCCTTCTTTACTCTTACTCCCATTTACAGAATAGAAAGTTACTAGGCCGTGAAAACTATCTTCGAGATAAGCCCCTTTCTTCGCCAACTTACCGTCACTATTGAACTCCTGAAAAGATCCATTCAACTTACCATTCAAATAAATTAATTCGTGAGAGAGTTGTCCGTTTGAATAATAAACCTTCGATTCTCCTTGAAGTACATTGTCTTTGTAGTTTTCAAAACGAATCAATTGTCCCTTCTCATCATAAAACTCCCAACGACCTTGCTTTTGTCTGTCCCATTTTTTATTCAATTTCGCACCAACATATCTACCCTTGCTAATAACGGTCTTTCCGTCGGCATAAAAATTCGTAACGTCATTAATGGTTGTATCTTGAACATGATCCACCATAGATTTCAAAAGACCATTTTCACTATAAAATTCAAAAATACCGGTCGGTACGCCATGAGCGTATTTCCCTTTGTAATACATGATATCGGGGTGATACTTATACACTCTAATCCACACACCTTCGCGCTTGTTATTGGCATCGAAAGCATTGTAGTCTTTCCCAAATACCCCGTCAGGTATTGACTTCCCTGGAACTTGAGAGAACCCCTCTCTTACTGAAACGCAAAACGTTATCAGCAAAATGAACACATGCAACTTTGACTTCATACTTCTTTTGTTTCCTAATTACTACGGAAAATTAGGCCAAAAAAACACTCTTTCCAATTTAAAATAAAAATCATTTTC
The DNA here is from genome assembly GCA_044356625.1 of Flavobacteriales bacterium. GTDB lineage: Bacteria > Bacteroidota > Bacteroidia > Flavobacteriales_D > Sanyastnellaceae > CAIZGX01. The sequence continues at coordinate 3,237 of JBIKVX010000129.1, forward strand.
AACAGCCCTCAGGATTCACTAATTTCGCAAAAAAATAGAACACATGAAAGTAACAGTAGTTGGAGCTGGTAATGTTGGTGCCACTTGTGCCGATGTTTTGGCTCATCGTGAAATTGCCAATGAAATTGTTTTGTTGGACATTAAGCCAGGCTTTGCAGAAGGCAAGGCACTTGATATTTGGCAGACTGCACCCATTAATCTTTACGACAGCAGAACAGTTGGAAGTACCAATGATTATGCGGCTACTGCTAATTCCGATGTTGTTGTAATCACAAGCGGATTGCCAAGAAAACCAGGAATGAGTCGCGACGATTTGATCGCTACCAATGCAGGTATCGTGAAGAGTGTTACAGAGAACATTGTAAAGTATTCTCCCGACGCAATCATAGTTATTGTATCGAACCCTCTTGATGTTATGACCTACTGCGCATTCCTTGCTGCGAAGGTTGACAGCAAGAAGGTATTTGGAATGGCTGGTATTTTGGACACTGCGCGCTACCGTGCATTCATTGCATCTGAATTGAATTGTTCTCCGAAAGACATTCAAGCTGTGTTAATGGGTGGACACGGAGACACTATGGTTCCGCTTCCACGTTATACAACTGTTGGAGGTATTCCGGTTACTGAATTGATTTCAGAAGAGAAATTAAACGCAATTGTTGAGCGCACTAAAACAGGTGGCGGTGAAATTGTGAATCTTTTGGGAACTTCGGCTTGGTATGCTCCTGGCGCTGCTGCCGCACAAATGGTAGAAGCTATTGTTCGCGATCAAAAACGAATCTTCCCGGTTTGTGCGTTGCTAAATGGAGAATACGGAATGAAAGATATTTATCTTGGAGTTCCTGTTAAACTTGGAAAGAACGGAATCGAAGAAATTATTGAATTGAAATTGAATGATTCTGAGAAAGCATTGTTGGAGAGCTCAGCTACTTCGGTAAAAGAAGTTATGGGTGTTTTAGACTCAATGAATTTGTTCTAAATTATTTTTGATTGAAATGAAAACAGCACCAAAAGGTGCTGTTTTTTTTTGCTTATTTCTTTCTATAGAGCCTCACATAAAAAGGCATGTCGTTTAGCGGTCGGTATTCCTTTTCAGGTCTAAACTCTTTCAAAAAAATCAAAGTTGAATCGGCATTAATTTCTTGAATTGGAGTTTGCTCTTCATTCGGACCGTAATGACCGTCCCAAATAATCAAATCTCCACTTTCGGCAGATTGAAAATCTCGTAAGCGAAGAGATTTACTATGGTCATTTGGATCAAAATCTAACATAATAGCAACGTATGCATGACCGGTAAAAACCCTACCCTTCGATTCTATTTCTTCTGTATCCATCCATTCATGCATGTCATCTAAAACTGATTCTTCAATCCCGAATCCAACCGGCGCCCCGAGAGCTCCAAGAATGATTGTGTTTGAGACAATGGCTGATCCAATTAAAAATACAATTAGAAAATTCTGAGTTCTAAATCTACCCAATCTCGGTCTGTTGTCAATAAATTTATTCAATTCTATTAAAACAAGAAAAACCATTGGCCCAGCAATTACAAACATCACGCGAAGCAATCCTAAACTAGCCCACATGCCTAACCCCCATAACATTGTATGTGCCATGAAATAGGACCAAAACGAGCCCAATGCTATCCAAAATAGAACTTGATGTTTCAACAAAAACACTTTCGATTCTTCCGAACCTTTGCACCGCCAATCTGCTTTAACTCTGTTCGAAATTCCAATTGCATTAAACCATGTTGATTTTAGTAAAAATAAAAAACCAATTCCGAATACCGGAATGGCCCAAATGAAAAAATGAAAGAAACTGCCACTTCCGTAAGAAGTAATGTCTGTATTAACATAGGGATTCGATTCGAAAATCCAAAGAGGTAATCCTGTGTAATAATAGCCAATAGCATTCATTGTTACCGAACCAAAAAGCAAAAGAGGAATGTACTTCCAGCGTCTTGTAAAAAAGAAGAACATTGCTGCTATTCCCAGTATTACAAACCCTTCACTCCTGGCAAATGGCATAAAACTTAAAATCAGAGCCCCAATAGCAAATCTACCCTTCAAGCTCCAATGAATGAACAGAATTAGAAAAAGAGCGCAAATCATTTCTGTAAGCGCAGAGACTGCATTATCAAATACAACTGGGCAAGTAAGAAATAACAAAGGGGCTATCCAACTTCTTTTGAGCTGAAGCTGATTTGCAATTTTTAAAACTAGAAAAGCCTCTAAAAAGATAATGACTAGATTTGTCCAAATAACTGCCTTCAATCCAAATTGCGCAATGGGAGAATAAAGCACTGTGAAAACCGGCTTTCCCCATTGATTCAAAAACAGTTCATGATAGGTCCATGAATAACGAGACATTTGGTAATGAACAAAAGTATCTCCGCCGCCATTAACACCATTAGCGAAAATAACAAGCAAGGCATAAGCACATGCCGAAATTGTAAAAACTTTTGCTTCGGGTTTTTCCCAAAATTCACTCAAAACACTCATTAAGATTCGGCGCTTGATGATTTGACACTTTTCATAAAATCATCGAAAAGATACCTTGAATCATGAGGGCCGGCACTGGCTTCGGGATGGTATTGAACAGAAAATACCGGTTTAGATTTCAAGCGGATTCCTGCAACAGTATTATCATTCAAATGAATATGAGTAATTTCAACGTCCGTATTA
>JBIKVX010000130.1:0-5911 GCA_044356625.1 Flavobacteriales bacterium
TGAAGTCCACCAATAAGAGCAACCACCCAAGTTTACATCACCAGATTCGTAACAAAATCCACCTTTAGTAGCATTAAAGCCGGCTGAATTCGCCCCCTTAATTTTCATCATTCCCAAATCACCTGTACTCTCATTCCACTCTTCAATTTCCCATGTATAACTAGCCATAGCCTTTGCTGCCTTTCCATCAACGCTTGTGCCACCACCTAAAGCTTTCGATAATGATTTAAAGTCTGAAGTTGAAGCAACTTTGAATCCAGTAGGTGCAATTCCACGGGCATCTTTCATAGCATAACCATTGTACAAGCAAACTCCATCACTCATTCTGTAGGCAGGTGTTTTTGATTTGGCAGCACTTACCCACTCTTTGCCTGTCTTTGCTTCTAAAATAGCTTCTCCATTTGAAAACGTTGTCGTCTTCAAATTCTCAGTCATCCAGTTCATATCGCCAATTGCTACTGTTGGAATTGCTGGTGCTTGCTCTGTTTTTGGTTGTTCAGCTGTCGGAGCAGGAGCTGCTGCATTGGCTTGTGCTTCAGGCTTTGACTCATTGCTTCCGCAAGAAGTAATTAAAATCAATGTCGAGGCCAACATTGCGAATACACTTAAACTTTGTTTTTTCATGATATGATTTATTTGGTTATCGATTTCTTCTTTGTTTCTTGTCGCGCTCTTGTTTGAATTTCAATTTCGCTTGAAGCGTTTTCTTTTCGTGAAACGCCCCTTTGAAATCGGGATCGTCTAATCTCTTTTGGCGGTCCATTTCGCGTGCATGATCCTGTTTTTCTTCGGGCTCTGTCTTTTCAATTTTCACAACTTCTGGAATTTCGAAAACCGGAATGGTTTGTCGAATAATTTTTTGAATATTCGTCAAGTGATATTCTTCTGATTGGTCTACGAAACTAATGGCAACGCCTGTTTTGAATGCGCGACCTGTTCTTCCGATGCGGTGAACATAGTCTTCGTAATGGCCGGGTACTTGAAAATTTACTACGTGAGAAACTTCGAACACGTCTATGCCTCGAGCGGTAACGTCGGTGCTTACAAGAATGCGAACGTTTCCGTCTTTGAAATCCTTAATGGCGTTCATACGTGAGTTCTGTCCGATGTTGCTGTGCAGGAATCTAATTTCCCCCACATTGCTTCGCGCCATGAATTTTCCCATGGTGGTCGCGTCTGTTTTTGTTCGCACAAAAACCATCACTCGCTTCATCTCATCTCCTTCAAGAAGATGCATGAGCAAGTTCAATTTTGTCTTGAAGTTTGGAACCATGTAGACTCTCTGTTCCACTGTAGTAGCTGGGGTCGCCTGAGGCGTTACTTCAACACGTGAAGGGAACAATAGGAAGTTGTCTGCAATGCGTTCTACCCGCTCAGGGAAGGTGGCAGAGAACAACAACTGTTGTTTTTTCTGCGGAAGCTTCTCTTGTATTTCACGAAGCTGTGGCCAGAATCCCATGTCCATCATGCGGTCACATTCATCGAGCACCACGTGCTTTATTTTCTTCGGAATAATTACGCGCTTCGCATAGATCTCTAGGAATCTTCCAGGAGTTGCAACAATGATGTCGACTCCTTTCTTAATAATCTCTATTTGAGTCTTCGGACCAACGCCGCCGTACAAGGCCACATAGCGAAGCTCTGTGTATTTGCAAAGACTTTGAATTTGTTCTTCCACCTGAACCACCAATTCTTTGGTTGGAACCAAGATGAGCGCTCTAGGCTCGTCTCCTTGCGGATATTTCAACAATTGCAACAATGGAAGCACATAAGCCGCCGTCTTACCGGTACCGGTTTGCGCAATTCCAATGACGTCTTGTCCGCCTAAAACTCGAGGAATAACTTTCTCTTGAATCTCAGACGGAGACTCATACCCCAACTCTTTCACAGCATCTAAAAACTGTCTCGTTAACTTTAGTTCTTCGAACGTCATTCCACAAAGGTAACCTTCTTATCTTCGTGTCCGAAAATCATTTTCAATGAAAAAAATATTTATTGCCTTTATCGCGCTTGGCCTAACCGCTTGGTGCTATTTCCTATTTAAAAAACAGGTTGCTGAAGCTCCAAAAACTGAAACTGTAAACGAACCGTTCGAATACGAAGTCGATCGCTTCGCGGATATTCGTATTCTGCGCTACAAGCTAGACGGATTCGATCGATTAACAACGAAACAAAAAGAATACGTTTATTATTTAACGCAGGCAGGCCTTGCAGGACGGGACATTATGTGGGATCAGAACTGCAAATACAATTTGGAAGTTCGTAGCATTTTCGAGAAAATTTATTCAAATTATTCTGGAGATAAAGCTTCTGAAGAGTGGTTGAATCTTGAAACGTATTTAAAGCAATTGTGGATGAGCAACGGTATTCATCACCACTATAGCAACATTAAACACACGCCGAAATTCAGCAAAGAATATTTCTCTTCGCTTTGCGCGGCTACTAACACGCAAGTTTCAGAAGAGATTATGGAAGTGATCTTCAATCCGAACTTTGCTGCAATGAAAGTTGAAAGCGATGCATCGAAAGGATTGGTGGAGAATTCCGCTGTGAATTTCTATGAAGGAGTAACCACAAAAGAAGCCTTTGATTATTACGCATCGAAGGAAGTGGCCGGCGATCGCGCACCATTGTCTTACGGCATTAACGCAAACCTCCGCAAAGAAAACGGAGTTATTGTGGAAGACGTATATCGCATAGGAGGCAAATACAGCGCGGCATTGGAACAAGTTGTGTTCTGGTTGAACAAAGCTGAAAAGGTTGCAGAGAACGACAAACAAGCTGTTTCACTTCGTAAGCTGATTGAATTTTATACAACAGGAGATTTGCGCACGTGGGACGATTTCAATATTCAATGGGTGAAAGCTACTGAAGGTGACATTGACTTCATTCACGGATTTGTAGAGGTGTATAACGATCCTCTTGGAAAGCGTGGGTCTTACGAAAGCGTTGTCGAAATCAACGATTTCGAAGCGAGTGATCGTATGAAAGTGATGATGCAAAACGCACAATGGTTCGAAGACAACTCCCCTATTCTTCCAGAACACAAGAAGAAAGAAGTAAAAGGAATTACCTACAAAGTGGTGAACGTAGCTGGAGAATCTGGCGATGCGAATCCGTCTACTCCAATTGGAGTTAACCTTCCGAATGCACAATGGATTCGAGCTATGCACGGATCGAAGAGTGTGAGTTTAGGAAACATTGAAGATGCAGCGAACAATGCAGGTGGCTCTGGCATGTTGAAGGAATTCGCGAACGACGAAGAAGAGATTGCTCGCGCTGAAAAGCACGGAGCAACTGCTGGAAAAATGCACACTGCCATGCACGAGGTGATTGGTCACGCCAGCGGACAATTGGAGCCGAATGTTTCTGCAAGTTCTCAAACCTTGAAAGAGTTTGCCTCTACCATTGAAGAAGGAAGAGCTGACTTGGTTGCCTTGTATTATGTAATGGATCCGAAGTTGGTTGAAATGGGATTGATGGAAAGCTTGGAAGTTGGAAAGGCTGAATACGACGGATACATTCGCAATGCGATGATGGTTCAGATGAGAAGATTGAAGATTGGTGAAGACATTGCTGAAGCACACATGCGCAATCGCGCTTGGATAAGCAATTGGTTGATTGAAAAAGGAGCATCTGCGAATGTTATCTCGAGAGAAGTTCGCGATGGCAAAACGTATTTCAACATTAACGATTATGATCAAATGCGTGTTTTAGTTGGAGAGTTGTTGCGCGAAGTTCAACGAATAACATCTCAAGGAGATTATAAGGCTGCGAAAGCCTTAGCAGACGGATACGGAAAAAAGGTAGATCCTACCTTGCATGCTGAAGTACTTGCTCGTTCAGAGAAATTAAACATTCCTCCGTACAACGGATTTGTAAATCCGATTCTAACTCCTGTTTTAGATTCAAAAGGAAAAATGATTGATGTGACCGTGAGTTACACCAAGACATTCGCAGAACAAATGTTAAACTACAGCAAGAACTACGGTTTCCTTGCGCCAAAAAAATAAGATATGTCGAAAGGAGTTTATCAAGTACCACTTCCCGTTAACGAACCTGTAAAAGGATATGCACCCGGAAGTGCAGAGCGTGCATCGCTTTCAGCTATGTACAAAAAAATGTACAATCAGGAACCGATTGACGTTCCAATGTACATAGGTTCAGAATTAATTCGCACAGAAGAAAAGCTTCCGCTTACTTCACCACAAGAACACGCGAAAGTATTGGGCTATTTGAATCGTGGAACAAAAGACCACGTGATTCAAGCCATTGACACTGCTTTGGCTGCACGCGAGCGTTGGTCACAATTGCCTTGGGAACATCGCGCAGCTATTTTCTTACGCGCTGCAGATTTGTTGGCTGGTCCATACAGAGACCGCATGAACGCAGCGACTATGTTGGGACAAGGAAAGAATGCACATCAAGCTGAAATTGATGCGGCGTGCGAGTTCATTGATTTCCTTCGCTTCAATGTGTTGTATATGCAACAGATTTACAACGAGCAACCGGGCTCACAACCAGGTATGTGGAATCGTTTGGAATATCGTCCGCTTGAAGGATTCGTTTTCGCCATTACTCCGTTCAACTTCACTGCTATTGCAGGAAACTTGCCTGCAAGTGCGGCAATGATGGGAAATGTGTGTGTTTGGAAGCCTGCAGATACGCAAGTTTACAGCGCACATTTGATTATGGAATTGTTCCGCGATGCTGGATTACCAGATGGCGTGATAAATATGATAACTGTTGACGGTCCAGTTGCTGGAGATGTTGTTTTCTCGCACAGAGATTTCGCTGGACTTCACTTCACTGGATCTACCGCTGTGTTTAAACACTTGTGGAAAGAGATTGGTAGCAACTTAGACAAATACAGAACATATCCGCGTATTGTTGGAGAAACTGGTGGAAAAGATTTCATTGTGGCTCATCCGTCTGCAAATGCAGAAGAAGTTGCAACAGCAATTGTTCGCGGGGCGTTTGAGTTCCAAGGACAGAAGTGTTCTGCAGCAAGCCGAAGCTATATTCCAAGTTCATTGTGGCCTGCAGTAAAAGAGAAAATTGTAAGTGATTTAAAAGTTATTAAAGTTGGAAGTCCAGAAGACTTCACCAACTTCGTGAATGCGGTTATTGATCGCAGATCGTTTGATAAAATCGCAGGATACATTGAATACATCAAGACGCAAAGCGACGCTGAAATTATTGCAGGTGGAACCTACAACGACTCAGTCGGATACTTTGTTGACCCAACCGTTGTAGTAACAACCAATCCGAAGTTCCGCACCATGGAAGAAGAAATCTTTGGTCCGGTTGTAACGCTTTATGTTTACGAAGATGAGTTGTGGGCAGACACGTTGCATTTGGTGAATGAAACCAGCGACTATGCTTTAACAGGAGCTGTTATCTCGAAGGATCGTTATGCCATTGATCAGGCAATGCGCGTATTGGAAAATGCAGCGGGTAACTTCTACATTAACGATAAGCCAACGGGCGCAGTTGTAGGACAGCAGCCGTTTGGCGGAGCTCGTGGAAGTGGAACCAACGACAAGGCTGGATCTTATTTGAACTTGTTGCGTTGGGTTTCTCCGCGCACCATTAAAGAAACGTTTGTCACTCCTGCGCACTATACGTATCCTTGGAATGCCTAACAACTAAACCTTTGAAGGCGTTAGACTTATTAAAAGAGACCCTTGTAGATAATCGATCTGTTATTTTTTCGATTGGAAGCAAGGGCTTTTTTCGTTTGAAGGTTTGGCTTGTTGCTCATTTTTTATATTCGGAAGCGAGCCGCAACCAAGGTGTTTTTATCGATTCGAACAACGAAGGGATTATTTTCTTCTTCGAAGCGAAGAATAAGCGCTCGGCGGCATTTAACATTGAGCTTGCACTTATTTTATTTGGAATTGGACCGTTG
>JBIKVX010000131.1:0-5892 GCA_044356625.1 Flavobacteriales bacterium
TTTGAATTTCGCGACTGTTTTAATCAAGTAAGATGGAATGTTATTATCCATCGTATTGGTGTATAAAATATTGTTCGTTCCGAAGTCAATAATAACAATATCAGGAAGTAATTGAGGAGCCTGATCTTCCACTTTTGAAATCGAAAGTACGGATTGAAAAGCAGATGCGCCTACCCCGAAAGATTCATACAAGAGTCCCTGATGATTTTCGTGTTCAACGTTTATACCATAGCAAGTGAATGTTTGTCCAATTTCACTTGGTCCTATCCAATCAAATTCTATTGAACGAATTTCACCTTCAAAATGTATAGGTAAAAAGGTTTCTCCCATGTGATTGTTTATTGATTCACGATCGAAATAAAAGCATTGGTCGCCGTTAATGCATAATTGAAATTCAGGAGTAAGTTGATTCAACTCGAGAAATAATTGAAGTGTATATTTTTTGCTTGGATATGGTGTGTTTAACGTTATTGTAAAAGACGCTGAAGTGTCTTCAGTGCTAACGGTCATGCCGCGAAGTCCTAACGGGATTTTCGGGGGTAATTGAAAGCTTTTAGCATAGGTCCAAGTTCCAGTATGAGTTGTTTTGCAATTGATGGAATTGTATGTGTTTGCGGCGGAAAAAGGAAATAAAAATCCAGGTCCCGCATTACCATATTTATTTTTTAATAGCTGACTGGCTTGGGTAGTTACTATTTCAGATTGAATATGACTAGCACCGTAATGATAGATAACAGTTCTTCCGCCATGAATCGATTTATTCATGTTTTTTTGAAAGAGCAAGGCAGCTTCATTGGAAGGGAATTGAATGAAAGAATAACTGGTGTCAATTCCCAGTAAAGAAATGGATTCAGCGAATGTTTGGGCAAATGAAATTTTCGAAATGAAGAAAAACAAAATCCCGAATATCAATAGTTTTTTCATTCTGTATTTTTTAGTTATTCTGAACTTTCAGTTTTTTTCGATTCAGGAGCATTGTCAATTGCTGATGCACTGCTTAATCCCAGTTGTCGCATCATTTGAATAGTGCCTCTGCTCATGGCGCCATACATTCCCATTCCGAAAATAAGATCGTTAATTTTGTTGTCGCGTATTAGATTTACCATGTTGTGCTTGGAATAACGAAAATCAACAACATAAATTTCTTCATAGTGACTAACTAAATAGACTACGAAGGCATTTCCCATTGAGTTTTTAACGACACATGCTTTTCTTCCATTCTTAACGCTTGTAGTAATTTTTTCTAACGGCCTGTCGCCGGAAATGAAGCAGATGTAATTACCGGCCTTGCTGAAAAGAGCACCTTTTGTCGGTTGATTAAATCCACTTTCAGAATAATAAACAAGGTCAGTTGTAACACGTGGTTTAAATAATTCTAGTGTATCTGGATGTTCTTTTACGCTGACGTCTCTTGTTAAATCATACAAAGAACCCAAGAAAGGAGGTCTTATTTCATGATCCATTTCTGAGAGACTAACTGGAGTTAACCCAGCTGCTTTGCAAAAAGCAACGTACGCATGGTAGGCGCCAAAGGCAGTCCAGTGGTGATCTGTTCCAAAGAATAGTTTCTCATGGCGAAATGCATTCATTTCACCTAAAACATCTGCGAATCGCACTCCGGGTTGAAGGTTATCTCGAATAGCTAAAAGTGTTTCTTGATTCTTATCATTCAAATGAGCGTATTGTTGCGAAGGAATGAAAGCACTCGATAATGGCGCAACGCAGGAATATACTGTAACGCTCGGACCGAGAACATTTGCATAATCATTTAATAGTTTAGCGAAAACAGGAGAAACACTTGTGGAGCCGCTGTTAACAGTGTAGGCAGCGCCATTTACGATGAGCATTCCTCCAGAATAAGCTGCACTAAAATCTTCAGTGGAAATTTTCAAACTGTCATTTTCGCCATTGCCGGTGGGGCTGTTTTGCTCCATTTTCCCGTCAACAACGACCATGCGTATTTCATCTTCAAAATGAATACCCATGTTGTATCTAAGCTTATTACTCAATTCAATTAACCGATCACGTTCGGGAAATTGGTCGTTAATATATTCGCTTATACCCTTAAAATAGGCACCCTTAAAATAGGCAGAATCATTAAGTGCCGGCCACTGCGCAAGCGTGCGTTTTTCGGATTCAGATATTTGTTTCTTTTCAGAAAAAAAGAATGCTGAACTTATTCCGAGAAGCACCACAGCTTGCAATAAAATACCAATTTTTTGAAACATATTAGAACCGGAAATAGATGAACGGATTGTAGGTATCGTCGATTAATAAAACGGTGCCGAGCAATAAAAGCAGAATATTTATAACAGGAGCCCCGTAAAAATAAATTTTGCTTGCTCGTCTGTATACGACATGCTCTTTGCTGAATATCTCATTCCAAGGTATGCAGAAAAGAATAACAAGAATGAAGAAATACAGATATCCAAGAAGGTCGTTTTTTAGATTAAGTGAAACGGGGTATTCAGAATGGAAAAGTGTTTTTACAAATATTTTTAATTTATCGAAATCAACATAATAGAATATGGCTCGGCTGAATATGATAAGAATAAGGGTATAGCCGTGTTTGAAAATTCTTGGAGTTACCTTTAAAAAGCGTTCAAGTAATTTTTCCAATATCATGCAACAGCCGAAAAATGCCCCCCATAGAACAAAGTTCCAGCTCGCACCATGCCAAAAGCCCGTCAGTAACCATACGATGAATACGTTTCTCAACTGGAACTTACGATTGCCGCCCAAGGGTATGTATACATAGTCACGAAAAAAACGGCCCAACGACATGTGCCATCTTTTGTAGAAGTCTCCAACCGATGTTGCGGCGTAGGGATGTCTAAAATTCTCTAGAAAATTAAATCCGAAAATTCTACCTAATCCAATGGCCATATCTGAATAGCCCGAAAAGTCGAAATAAATTTGAATAGAAAAGAGGGTTATTCCGAACCAAGCCTCCGGAGAAGAGAGATTCAAGAATTGCACATCGAGGTATTTTTCAACGAGAATGCTCGCGGTATTTGCAATAACTACCTTCTTGAAAAGCCCAAGGCAAAACCTATTGATGCCGCTCCAGGCCATGGCCCAAGTGGTCTTTCGTTCGTTAATGGTGTCTTGAATTTCAGAATAGCGAACAATAGGACCAGCAACTAAATGAGGGAACATGGTAACATAAACCATGAAATTCAAGAAGCTTTTCTGAACTTGAATATGTCCACGATGCACATCTAAGGTATAGGAAAGTGAAAGGAAGGTGTAGAACGAAATTCCCAACGGCAAAGTTATTCCGGGCTTGGTGAACGCAGTTCCAAACAGCAAATTGGTGTTTTCAACGAAAAAGTCGGCGTACTTGAACGTCATGAGAAGCCCAATATTTATACATATTGAAACAAGTAGCGCAATTTTAGAGTTGAGTGTTCCGCGATGGTTACTAATGAATAGCGCCATGAAATAGTTGACAATGCTAGAGAACAACAAGAGTGTTATCCAGATTGGCTCCCCCCACGCGTAAAAAAGCAACGAAAACATTAAGAGAATGAAATTCTTTCCCTTCATGCTTGGAATAATAAAATAGCCAAGCAACGAGATAGGTAAAAAGAAGTATATAAAAATTAAGCTCGAAAAAACCATGGAGCAAATTGTTAAAAATATATGCCAAGTTAAAATGAGAATTTCTAGGATGTCCGATTTAATTCTCAATAGATATTGACAATACAGATTTAACTTAGCCACATGAATGGTCAGTTTAAGGTAGGAGATTTTGTTCGGTTTCTAAATGACGAAGGCGAAGGCTTTATTGTGAGCTTTTCAGCTAATGATTCTGCCTTGGTAGAGGATAGCAGTGGTTTCGCTTTTGAACACCCGTTGCGCGAGTTGGTGAAGATTGAAAATTCAAAACATGAGTTTTCTCAGTACAATCAAGCTCAGCCAAACACCCGTGAAATGCTCGATCGGAATTTGGATGCGCATGCCGTGAAAGCGGCATCGAAAGATTTCAAGAACAGATACAAAGAACGCGCGGCGAATGAGTTTCCGCACAACGCCGATTTGTTCGAAGTGGATTTGCATATTCACGAATTGCTCGACAATTACGAGCGAATGACGAATGGCGAAATTGTTACCATTCAAATGGAACACTTCGAGCGCATGCTTGGCATCGCAGAAAAGAAAAAAGTGAAGAAGGTCATCTTCATTCACGGAGTAGGGCAGGGAGTCTTGCGCGCAGAGATTCGTTCATTCATAAAAAGCTATTATCCGCAATGCGAATTCCTCGATGGGAATTACCAGAAGTACGGACACGGCGCAACAGAAGTTAGATTCAGATAATATTCAACATGAAAAAAATAGTCCTTTCATTTTTAGCCGTGGCCCTCGCGCTTTCGGCTTCAACACAAAAGAAAAACGCTAAGCCTTTCGCAGCGCAGATAACAGCGTTGGAAGCCAAGATGAATGAGGGTTTGGCGAAGTACAACGTTCCCGGCGGCGCAATAGCCATTGTCTACAACAACGAAATTATTTTATCGAAAGGATTCGGAGTGAAGGACGCTGCGACGAAAGAACCTGTTACTGAAAACAGTTCCTTCGCGATAGCAAGTAACTCGAAAGCCTTCACCAGTGCGGCGTTGGCTATTTGCGTCGATCGCGGATTGTTGAAGTGGGAAGACAAGGTTCAGAATTTCCTTCCAGAATTAAAATTGTACGATCCGTATGTTTCGGCGAATTTGACGGTGCGCGATTTGCTTTCACACCGACAAGGATTTGAAACATTTGCTGGAGATTTAATCTGGTACGGAACGAATCATTCACGGGCTGAAATTCTGCGCAGATGGCAGTTCGTTGAGCCGAAGTACGGATTCCGAACAACTTATGGATACAGCAACATTGCGTTTTTAGCGGCCGGACAAATCGTTGAAAAGGTAACAGGAAAAACGTGGGACGAATTTGTAAAGAACGAATTTTTTCTTCCGTTAGGAATGAAGAACGCGAACACTTCGATCACAGCGTTTCAGGCAGGCGCCGACATCGCCTCTCCGCACAACACGGTGAAGGAAAAGAATATTCCCATTCCTTATGTGAATTGGGATAATATTGGTCCTGCGGGAAGCATTAATGCGTGTGTGAATGAATTGAGTCAGTGGATGATGTTGCAATTGAACAAAGGAACTTTAGGAGGAAAGAAATACTGGGATGAAAAGCGCACTTATGAGATGTGGGAATACAACATCAATAAGCCGGTGAGCAAGTGGCAGAGAGAGAACATGCCTTCTCGTCATGCGAACGGTTACGGCATGGGCTGGGAGTTAATGGAATATGGCGGACATAAGATTGTGAGTCACGGCGGAGGTTACGATGGAATGATTTCGAAGACCATATTAATTCCAGATATGAATTTAGGATTTGTGATTTTAACGAACAGCAACAACTCGCTGCCGATTGCCATGGGCTTTGAGTTCTTGGATTTATTTTTAGGAGTGAAGGGAAGTAAGAATTGGGTGAATGAATTCGCGCCTAAGTCAGAAGATCCTGAATTATTATCACCTCCTACGGGTGAGGCTTATGAATGGATTTTACCGGTCACATCAGAGATTGAAGGAATCTATCGAAGTGAGATGTATGGTGATGTTGAAGTGATAAAGAATGGTGATGTCTACAAAATCGATTTCAAGCCAACGGAACTGTTCAAGGGAACATTGTTGCATATCGATAAAAATGTATTTGCATTGCATTGGTCTACGCAGATGATGCTTCCGAGCGGCAAGGTGCAGTTTATATCGAATATGGAGGGCGAGATGGAAGAAATGCGTGTGTTTGTTGAGAATCCAGATTTTGATTTTTCTGAATTGAAATTGTATAAAGTGAAATAGTTAAGTCTATGAAGAAGATTTTACTTGTATTGAC
>JBIKVX010000132.1:0-5886 GCA_044356625.1 Flavobacteriales bacterium
GGAAGATATTCTCTGACCAAACGGAAGACGTTATCTTAGAACTTGGCGGCGACGGTGATATTCAACATTGGAAAAAAAGAAGTTTGGAAATAGGTATACGTGAAAACAGCATCTCCTTTTTCGGAACGTTGAATCAACAGGAAGTTGCAGAAAAAATGAATGCTTCGCACACCTTTGTGCTTTTCAGTAACTACGAAAATTTACCTTTGGTCATGATTGAAGCAATGGCCAGTGGGATGAACGTTATTGCTACTCGCGTTGGAGGAATTGCAGAGCACATGTGCTTTTCCAGATGGAACAAACTGGTTGACGCGAAAAATGAAGCGCAACTTTTGCATGCACTAAATGAATCTCACAGCGAAATGAATGAGATTAATCGCGAAGAAATTTCTGAATATGCAACGAATCATTTTTCTTTCGAGGCGGTTGGAAAACAATTCACGAACGCATACGAACAAGCACTGAAAAAATGAAGAGAGTAGAATTTCTTTCCATATTGAATCGTGCGTTCGGACTGATTTCGGCGCTACTCTTAGTACTCATGAATTTGCATTTCGTCCATATTGAAGGACAAGGAACAATTGCGTTAATCAATTTCGGAATTCTCATACTAGCAACGCTAAGTCAGTTCATCGGCGGCGGTGCACTCATCTATTTGATTCCACGACTGGGTGAAAATAAAATTGCATTGCCTTCCATTATTTGGATCGCTATAAGCGCATGTATAACCTTTGTTTTATTGCTAGTCCTAGGAGCTCCGTTCATTGGATTTACGTTGCTTCTTGGGACTTTGCAATCGTTATTCGTATTGCAGCAAATGATCTTACTTGGAAAAGAAAAAATAGAATCTTATCAAATTCTACTTTTCACTCAATCTGTTTCTTCATTGTTCTTCGTGGGGTGTTTTTATTTCACCACCGATTGGGGAATAATAGCCTTCATTTCAGGACAACTTCTTTCATTTATTGTTACAGCTTCCGTGGGCTTTTACCTCACCCCACATGTCTGGAAAAAGATGCGGTTCGATTTAACGAAAAATGATTTACAGCAAACAGTAAAGCTCGGTGGATACGCGCAATTGGGGAATATTTTCCATTTAGGAAATCAACGCTCTTACTTGTATTTTCTAGAGAATCTGGGCGCCGAAGGAAAAATTTTCACCGGTGTTTTTTCTATTCTCATGTATGTGGCTGAAGCGCTATGGTCGGTAGTGAAAAGCTTGTCGTCTATTCTTGCATCTCGCGTTGCGCAATCTTCAAATTTCAGCGAGCACCTTTTGCTAACCAAACGCTATTTAATCATTGGGGTAACAACTACTTTATTCGGCACATTATGTTTTTTGATTGTCCCTAACAGTTGGCTAGCGCTTTTAATGGACTTCGATATAGCGTTTATCAAAGAGGGTTTTTTCTTTTTAATTCCTGGTATTGTTGCGAACACAATAACCGTTTCAATTGCCCATTTATTTTCTGGAAGAGGTCTTCACCAATACAACTTTTACTCTGCATTAACAGGGTTCGCAGTTGCAATTGTGTGCTCATCATTGCTCATTCCATCCGGTCATTTGAATGGTGCGTGCATAGCTGCATCGGCTGCTTTTCTAGCTCAAAGCCTTGTACAGATTTTCCTCTTTTTTAGATTAAAGAAAAAAGAATCGTCAGTCTAAATTGAAGACATCGCGCATTCCCATTGGGCGTGAAGAAACGAATCCCTCAGCGTATTGATAACCGGCAGAACGCCCAAAATCCATTGCCCTTCCTTTAACAAAATCGAAGAACTCCTTTCCAGAAATGGGTGTGTTCGGCTCTTCCGAATTCGGATCGAAAAACTGACTTGAAAAAGCCTTTAAGGTTTCAATTTTCATGTCCATGTAATCCGTTATATCAACTACGAAATCAGGTGTGTTGTAATAATCTTGATTAAAATGGTACAATGCACGTGGACGCCACGCCGAGTGATTGGTAACAATCTTAGGAAGTCCTGCATAGAAGCAACAATCTGCAACCAACTTCGCCGCACGAGCGTGATCAGGATGACGATCACGGAGAGAATTGGTAAAAATAATTTCAGGTCTATATTTCCGAATCGCATCAATGACAAGCATTTTGTTTTCTTCAGTATCGGTAAAAAAACAATCTGCCAATTCCAAATTTTCTCTGAAATGTGTACCCATAACTTCCGACGCCTTCTGCGCTTCTATCATACGCAAATCGGCACTTCCACGTGTTCCGCGCTCACCTTGTGTCAGGTCTACTAATGCCACAATCTTTCCCTCTTTTACTGATTTAATTATGGTTCCTGCGGCGCTAATTTCAGCATCATCGGGATGTGCAGAAATAACAAGTAAATCAACTTTGTTCATTTTACAAATCTCCGAAATAAAAGAACTCACTGAGTAAGAAATTAATTCTTATTTTAGCGGAAGATGTTTAGGAGAATTTCAATAACTGTTACCATTGTATTTTTAACACTGTCCTCCTATGCACAGCCATCGGTGGGGGTAGAATCTGCATTGTCATTGATGTCTGACACGGCATCTTGGTCGAACGCTTCAGAATTTATCAAGGCGCGGAGAGCCAAATCAAATCCGTTGAATAATTTACCCGAGTTAGATATTGATTTAAAAGGTTTAGCGGATTCCTTGAGCATCATTCCTAGTTACTCAAATTATCAGAGTTGGGACACAAAGAATATCTGGCATAAAAGAAGAAATGTCAAATTCAATGGAGATTCCGCCATTCATTTCGTGCTGATCAACGATACGTGCGATTTTGTTTTTCCTCTTGCGAAAGGTCATCAAACATCTCCCTTCGGTCCGCGCTGGGGCAGACTGCATGCGGGATTAGATTTAGATTTAGAAACGGGAGATCCTGTTTCCTGCGCATTCGAAGGACTTGTCCGCATATCACAATTCAGCGATAGTTACGGAAATGTGGTTGTAGTTAGGCATCCAAACGGACTGGAAACATTGTATGCTCACATGTCTGCTCGAATGGTGGTGTCAGGACAATATGTTCAAGCCGGTGATTTACTTGGCCTTGGAGGAAATACGGGGCATTCATTTGGAGCGCATTTACATTTTGAAACTCGCTATCTAGGCAACCCATTCGACCCAGCCTATCTCATCTTCCCTAATAAAAAAGCGCTCAAGTCAAAGGAATTCGACCTTACACAAAAAAACCTTTATACTCCAACACAAGTGCCTGCCCACCCTGTTGCAAAAACTGCAAAAACCAGCAAGGAAAGCAGAGATAGTAATTCCAAAAACGTCTACAAAAAAGGTAGTGACAACAAAAGCAGCGAGAAAAAATATTACACCGTTAAAAAAGGCGACACCCTTTCCTCCATTGCCTCCAAGAATAAAAGTACAATCTCTAAGCTTTGCAAACTGAACGGTATTAAACCTTCTTCAAAATTAAAAGCAGGTCAAAAACTTAGAGTTAAGTAACCGAATTACATTAATTGACACCGCGTTTTCCATAACCTAAAGAACAAATTTCCCCTTAAGCTGTTTTGTGTACATGAAAAAGAGTGTGGCTGTTATTGGCGCTGGTTTTGCCGGATTATCTGCAGCGTGTAGATTAGCTCAATTGGGCTTTGACACTCATGTATTTGAACAGCATGCAACTCCTGGTGGAAGATGTCGTGTGTTCGAAAAAGAAGGATTCGTATTCGACATGGGGCCAAGCTGGTATTGGATGCCGGAGGTTTTTGATAATTTTTTTGAGCAGTACGGTGAAAAAAGAGTTGATTACTACACACTTGAGCGTTTAGACCCTTCATACAGAGTCTACTTTTCAGATAAAATGTTAGACATTCCCGCATCAACAGATACTCTAGGCGATCAACTTGAATTAATGGAACCAGGGAGCAAAGAGAACCTGAAGAAATTCCTATCTGAAGCTAAATACAAATACGAAACCGGTATGGGAGAATTCGTGTGGAAACCATCGCTTTCTGTTACGGAATTTTTAGATTTAAAACTCCTGAAAGCCGCGGTTAGGATTCATCTATTTAATTCAATTGCATCACACATAAGAAAATATTTCAAAAATCCAGAAATAATTCAGCTTCTTGAATTTCCTGTTCTTTTCTTAGGTGCCAAACCAGAGAAAACTCCAGCTCTCTATAGTTTAATGAACTACGCAGATCTTGAATTAGGTACTTGGTATCCTCAAAAAGGCATGGGGGAAATTCCAAAAGCTATGGAAAAGGTAGCGAAAAAGCTTGGTGTTACTTTTCATTATAATAATATAGTTTCTCAGATTGAGTCGCTCAATGGAATGGCGAAAAGAGTTATTACATCTTCAGGTAATTTCGAAATCGACGCAGTTATTGCGAGCGCGGACTACCATCATGTAGAAACAAAAATGCTCGTTCAGAAAGACCGTTCTTTCTCAGATGAATACTGGGAATCAAGGACAATGTCACCTTCTTCACTTTTGTATTATTTAGGTGTGAATAAAAGAGTTAAAAATCTTCTTCACCATAACTTGTTTTTCGATGAGCCTTTCGACAAGCATGCTCAAGAAATTTACGATAATCCTCAGTGGCCTACCCAGCCCCTGTTTTATGCTTGCGTCCCGTCAAGAACAGATAATACGGTAGCACCAGAAAATCACGAAAATATTTTCTTGCTCGTTCCCGTTGCGCCAAATCTTACAAGCGACGAAACATTGCGAGAAAAATACCTTCAAAACATGTTAGATCGTCTTGAAAAACGAACTGGAGAATCTATCCGTGATCATATTGTTTACAAACGAAGCTTCGCCCACGAGGAATTCATTTCCGAATACAACAGCTTTAAAGGAAATGCCTACGGACTAGCGAATACCTTAAAGCAAACGGCGATTTTAAAACCTTCCATGCGCAGCAAGAAATTAAGCAACTTATTTTATGCCGGTCAGCTCACAGTTCCGGGTCCAGGAATGCCACCAAGTATTATCAGCGGACAATTAGCAGCGGAGACGATGAACAAACTTCTTTTTCAATCATAAATCATGACAGGAAAACCACTCTTCGATAACGTTTCCTTCAATTGTAGTAAGCTTACTACCCATGCCTATAGTACCAGCTTCAGTCTTGGCATACGAACACTTGGAAAAGAAATTAGAAATCCCATTTATGCGATTTATGGATTCGTGCGCTTCGCTGATGAAATTGTAGATACATTTCACGACTATGAAAAGCATGAGCTCATGGAGCGCTTTCGCAAAGACACCGTCCTCGCAATTGAAGAAGGTATTTCCCTTAATCCTATTTTGAACGCCTTTCAGCACACCTATCACAAGTACAACATCGAATGGGAACTTGTAGATACTTTCTTAAAAAGTATGGAAATGGATCTTAATCACATAGAATACAATCAAGATTCATATGAAACGTATATTCTAGGTTCCGCAGAAGTTGTCGGTCTTATGTGTTTACACGTTTTTGTTAATGGAAACAATAACGAATACGAAAAGTTAAAGCCATCTGCGATGAAACTAGGAGCGGCATTTCAGAAAATAAACTTTCTCCGCGACTTACATGCAGATTACGTTGCCTTAGGCCGAGTTTATTTCCCAAATGTTGATATGACTAAATTTGATGAGCCTTCTAAAAAGACAATTGAAAAAGAAATTAAGGAGGATTTCAGGCTTGCATACATTGGCGTGCTGAAGCTTCCGAAAGAAGCGAGATTCGGAGTTTTAATAGCGTTCAAATATTACTACAAATTATTTTTGAAAATACAGGCTCTCCCATGTGACAGAATTTTAAAAGAACGTGTCCGTGTCGCGAATCCAAATAAAATAGCCCTTCTAGCGAAAAGTTATTTACAGCACAACCTAAATCTCATGTAATGAAATCAAAAGCCGTAAAAATCTTCTTTCTGAGTCTGTTCTT
>JBIKVX010000133.1:0-5846 GCA_044356625.1 Flavobacteriales bacterium
AGGAGAGACAAAAGATGAGACCGAGTCCAACACCTTCGATAATGAGGTGATTCAAGAATAACCATCCGGCCGTTACCGAACCGAGCATGGCAATGCACATGAAGACAATGATCCATTTCGAGTTCCTGTTTTTGTTCGTGTTCAAGTCTCCAGATGACACGAGGGATTGCATAGAGAACAGCAAAGACAAGGCACACAGGGCATAGAAAGATAATTTCGAATAGGAATGAATCATCCAATTGTCTTGCGTATTTAGGCTAATGATGCGTTTAAACAAGTAGAAATTCCAATTGTCCATAAGCAGATATTGCGCTGCGAAGCAATAGCTGAATGGGAAAGCGAATCCGGCAAGGGGCATAATGTACTCTCTGAAATTAAAACCGCGAGTAAAGATTACAGCTACTAAGAGCATGGGCAGCAGAGTCAAGTAGAGTGGGAAGCACAAGGCGGCCAGACCAAACCAGAATCCGGCGCGGAAATAGGGGTCGAGGGCCGTTTTCTGTCTGTATACTTCGAGCAAACGATTGGCTCCAACGGTCATAAATATCTGAGCAAGCAGAAAAGTAATGCTATGATTCAACAAGAAAATAACCGTGAACAAATTTGAAAAAATGAGTGCAGGAACGTAGGTTGGACCGTTGTGAAACTCGTGCCTGTTGTACACCCAGTTAAACAAAATACCCCCGAGAGTTATGATAATCCACGCCACGCTAGCGCCGAGCCAAGGGGTAAGCACACATTCAAAATTAATAATATCGAAAGGAAATTGTTGCGGCACTTCGGGAATGACATATCCGAAAAGGCAAGGCAGGAAAATCAGAAGGTTTGTAAAAGGCAACACAAACAGGAGGTAAGGTTGATTGCTTGAAAATTGCCGTAGGATCATGGATTTGTTATTGCAGCAAAATTGAGGCGAAATGTTCCATATTCAAAAGGATTGCTTAAATTCGCCAAGAAAATAATTCAATCATGAACTTACAATCTATTCTTAATCCAATCGCTGATGGATGCCAATGGTTTTTCCGCAACGTTATGGAACCGCTTGGAAACACCTTTAGCATCGTTTGTATTGTTGGGGCTTTCTTCGGAATTTACTTGTGGATTAGCATGCAGAAGCGTTTCACTGCCGAAGCAAAGAAGAACGGTACAATAATCTAAGAAATATTGGCTTCGGCCTACCTAAACATATTCAAACCCCGCTGGTTCGAGAACTTTCGAATCGTTGGGGTTTTTCTTTTTTTTCTAGTTGGAAGTAGACTGCTCGCGCAATCGGAAAATCGTTTGGGTTATTTCGAATTGGATCAAATACTGCAGACTTCCACTGGTGAATTATCGGGAACGCTTACGGTTCCCATCTTGAAGGGAACCTTTCCAGTTGCCTTGATTATAGCGGGTTCTGGACCTACAGACCGCAACGGGAACAATGCGCAAATGAAAAACAATTCATTGCAAATGCTCGCTCACGAGTTAGCTGCTCAAGGCATTGCATCGCTTCGTTACGACAAACGCGGTATAGGGGCGAGCAAGGGAGCTCTCATTTCAGAAGAGAATCTTCGATTCGAAAATTATGCGGAAGACGCGAAGGCGTGGGCCTCGCAATTGAAAGCCGATTCGCGATTTAACAAATTAATTATAATCGGTCACAGCGAAGGGTCTTTGTTAGGCATGTTGGCATGCGAACAAGCCGATGCTTTCGTTTCGCTAGCCGGCGCAGGAAGGCCCATTGATGTTATATTGAAGGAGCAGCTTGCGGTGCAGTTAAAAGGAAAGAAGAAACTTCTCCGCGCAGCGAATGAAGGCCTTTCGGAGCTCAAGGAAGGCAAGTTGGTGGAAGACGCACCGGTGGAATTGTTTGGCTTGTTTCGTCCCTCTGTTCAGCCTTACATGATGTCTTGGATGAAATACGATCCGGCAGTGGAGGTTTCGAAATTGAAAATTCCGATTGTGATTGTTCAAGGCAGCACCGACCTTCAGGTTCAAGTGAAAGACGCTGAATTGCTTCACGCCGCATCTCCAGGTTCTCGGTATATTCTCATTGAAGGAATGAATCACATCTTCAAACTCGCCCCTTCCGATCGAGAGAAAAATATTGAAACGTATAGCAAGCCGGAATTACCAATTTTACAAGAATTGATTCGGGCAATATGCAATTCTGTTCAGGGCTGAATGAAAAAACACTTATTTATCGGAAATTTTTACAATACGCCTGGGGTTTGAATTTGAGTCGATTGAGAAAAAATAAACACCATCAGTCAGGTTTTGCAATTCAAATGTGTTGCTAAGCGTTTGAATAACTCCAGACTTAACGGTTCTTCCCGCGGAGTCGCGAATGAAAAAAGACTTGCCTAGGTCACCCATTGTGACATTAACAGCTAGATTATCATTGAACGGATTAGGGTACAAGGAGAAGGTGGCTGAGGGGTCGTCTTCAATTTCGATTGTGCTCGTTAGCGTCAGGGTTGTTATGAGATTGCAACCGTCGGCGCTCTCTTCGGTGAACGTATAAATTCCCGGAGACAAAAGGGTGTCTCCATTAAATATATATGGGAATACAGCGGTTGAAACATTTACACTTGTTGAAGAGCTGAAATTGAGGGTCAAATCAAGATGAATTACAGAGTCGCAACCTAAATTATTTGTGGTAACAAATACAGCGGTGTTGTTAGATGTGTTGTAGGTGACCCCATCTATCCACGTATAACTGTCGCAAGCAGAGAGACTGTCTATACTTGTTTGGGGAAGTATGACGGTAAGATAAAGTGTGTCAACAACGTTAAGCGGCGTTGTATATGTATACACTCCAGAACTTTGGTAATTCTGCCCATTCCACAAATAAGGAAGTGCATTAGAGCAAATTGAATCATAGGTTGTTAATGGGAGACCCGAACAATTAACTAGGTTAAGTATGTTTGAATTTAGCAAAAGTCCATTACCGAGGTTCCCCGCCCCATTAGCCCCGCATGCCCAAATGCTATTATCGTTTTTTAAAGTAACCGAACGTAAAAAACTGGCACTAATAGAAGTCCATAAACTACCGACCCCAAGACTAACGGGGATGTTAGAATCTGTGTTCGTTCCGTTTCCGAGCTCACCCGCTGGGTTTCTGCCCCAAGACCACATACTACCGTCGTTTCTCAACCCAAGAGAATGCTGATAACCGGCACTTATTTTAGACCAATTCGATACCCCGGGAATTTGAACAGGGATAAAACTGTCCGTGTTGGTACCGTCACCAAACTGCCCATACAGATTACTTCCCCATGCCCACAATGTCCCGTCGTTTTTGACAGCCATACAATGAAACACCCCAGAGGCAATGTCGGTCCAGACACCCGACAAGATTTGAGTTGGAGTATTAACAGGCCCAAAAAAGATCGGAGAAATAGCTTGCTGACCCTCTAAATTTATACCCCAAGACCAAACGGACCCATCATTTTTTATAGCAAGAGAATGGTAACCCCCTCCGTTGATTTTAAACCAATCTACGGCATTACCTATTTGCGTCGGGATTGTTTTCGTTATGAAGGTGCCGTCTCCTAATTCTCCATTTAAGTTATTGCCCCATGCCCACAATTCGTTATTTACCGTGAGAGCCAAACTATGATATAATCCAGGGCTTGCATTTAACCAATTTGTTGCTGATCCTATTTGAACAGGAATGTTTTTATTGATCAACGTCCCATCACCAAGCTGTCCCGAGGTGTTTTGACCCCATGCCCAAAGCGTTCCGTCAGTTTTAATAGCAACGGAGTGATGATAGCCAGCACTTATGCTAGCCCAATTGTTTCCAACACCAATTTGAATAGGGGTATACTTGTCGATCAATGTTCCATCGCCCAATTGCCCGTATTGATTACTTCCCCATGCCCACAATGTCCCATCATTTTTTATAGCCAATGAGAAAAAACCACCAGAGGTCAGACTTTGCCAACATTGGCAATTCCCGGTTAAAGGAAGTGTTAACCCGCAAATTAAGAGCAGCGAAAAAACAAATTTACCCATGAGACTAAGTTATGAAATCTTTCTTTCGTTGGGAGACATTTTCTCCAACCCCTGAAAGAAATTGCGAATCACCTGATTGTTGCATTCGACATACTGTCGTTGCGTGGGGCTGCGAAAGAAAGCACTGAGTTCGTGCTTGCTCATTTTCATTTCGGCAAGCGACAAGATTTGAATAATATCCTCGTCAATTAAATTCAGCGCTATGCGCATCTTTCGGAAGATGAGATTATTCGTCAAGCGTTTCTCTGGAACCGGCAACGGACCGTCTTTTCGTCCGCGTTTATGAATGATAAATCCGTTTAAAAAAATGGAGAGCATTTCGTCATTAATATCGAGATACTCTTCGTGATCTTCTTTCTTCAACCAATCGCTCACATCAGAGCGAGTAACCATAACATCGGTCAATGCGAAAATGTCTATCATCTGTTGATCAGAGAAGTCATAAATAAATCGAATGCGACGGAAGATGCTGTTGTTGGTCATGAGGTTAATTATTGTTCTGCGAACTTACAAACAGAATGCGTTGCGAAGGCAAATAGCGTTGCGAAGGCAACTTGCGTTGCGAGGGTGAATTCTTCACGAGGGTCCTTCGGACGAGGGTTGCAAGCAGCGCGGGAAGAAGAGTTAAAAATTACAGATAATAATTACTGTATAAAATCTTTTATCAAAGTCATCTGCTTTCTCGATACGCACACCCTCTTTTTTTACGCCATTGCTAGTCTCGCTGTAATTTACAATTGATTCCGGAGCTATGGGCACAAAGGTTATTCCAGTTCCGAATTTGCTAGACGCTTTGTCAATGATTCTCTTGTGAGGTTTTGACTTTAAAAGGCAATCGAAAGCTTCTTTAGCAAAGTCTTCCTCAGTTCTGAAACCCTCCTTCATAACCAAAACTTCAGTTTTCCATAAATCTTGTCTTGGCTCACTTAATGCCGAATCAGGAACACTGTCTAATTTTGCATCCTGGCTGTGTGTTAAGTAGGCTATCATTCCTGGGTTTGTCTTTTGTCTGTAAATGCTAACCTCCCTCAAATATCTAGCCTGATGAGTTGAACGATCTATGAGATGCTGGACCTCTTTAGCCTCGTCTAATTTTCCATGATTAGGGCCGTAGATAGCTTCAACACGAACCTTCTCATTGTGTCTAAAGATCCAGAATCCCTTTCTCATCCATACGTCATCTTCAGCTCGAACGATGTCACGAATTGTGTTACCGTTGTTCTTATCGATATACTCTTTCATCAATTTGTTGAATTCCATTTTGATTGAATCGAGATCTTGAGTGAAAGCTTTTGTTAATGTTAAGCTTAGTATTATGAAGACGATGGACTTTTTCATAGGGTTATTGGATTAAAGACAAGCATTGTAATGAGTTAAACCTCTCTTACTAACCGAAATGTTGTTTTTAAGGAAACGAAGGAAAATAAATAATATTTATTACTTTAGTCAATATTTATAATTTCAGGATGAATCAGACTCTTAAAGATGTTATAGGCGTTGGTATTTTTATCTTTATTATTTATTTATTCTTCGGCTCGATTTGGCCAAGGCTATTTCCAAATATCAAAATGATGGGAGATGAGCATGATTTATTTGCAAGCGAATCACCAATAATTGAGCAGCCAAGCGTAAAAACTAAATTATTAAATGAAAATACCATCAAACAACATTTGATTGGACAAAAATTAAGAAATGCCGAATGGACATTTGTGTCTTTGGATGAGTTCGAACATTTCGAAATAGAAAGCGTCTCTACAGATGAAAATCAAGATAAAACGTATATTATAAAATCAGTTTTAAAAGATTGGACAACCGGTAAGCGTTATAACTCTAGATTTTATATA
>JBIKVX010000134.1:0-5829 GCA_044356625.1 Flavobacteriales bacterium
GATGGACATCATTAACCTTAAACGCGTTGCTCCTCAAGAGTTTTTAGATAACCCTTCGGAGGGCGGAGTGTACACGCACATAGACACTCCAGAAATGTATAAACGCATAGACGGAACGCCTTTCAAAAAATCGGATTTCTACGCAAATCCGAATTTGTATACGAGCGCTTTAGGCGAGTATGTTCAACATGCCGACATCTATTTCGCATGTCACTTGTGGAATGCGAAGAATCCAATATTACTAGACCAGTCTTTCTTCGAACTAAATACGCGTTGCAAGGTAGTTGCTGATGTATCGTGCGATTTGAACGGTCCTATTGCTTGTACCATTAAAGCAAGCACAGTAGGCGATTCAGTTTTCGGATATGATCCAATCACAGGAACTGAAATTGATTTTCGGAATGAAAATGCAGTGGCGGTGATGTCCATCGACAACCTTCCATGCGAACTTCCAAAAGACGCAAGTGAAGATTTCGGAAATGAAATTATAAAGAGCATTTTACCCGCATTGCTGAATAACGATGCCGATGGAATTTTGTGGAAAGGAACGGAAACAACACTGGAGGGAACGTTAACTCCGCACTTCGAATACCTCGCAGATTACGCGGCTACTGCGCGCTAAATGTGAAAGAGATGGTTCCCGTTTGCGCTTTGCTTGAACCACCGCTGAAAAGCCAACGTTGCGCATAAGCAACAGATTCAGAAGACAAACACGCGTCTTTCGTAGAACGAGCTTCGTCCAATTTCGCACTCACTACTTTTCCCCATTCGTCAACGGTGATGTTTATTACTACCGTTCCTGCGCTCTTGCATTTATAAGTGGGCTTAGGCGCTTGCTTAATGCTTCTTCCAGTTAAAGTAAAGGTTGCGGTAACCGGCCCTGAATAACTGGTGTTTCCACCTTGCTCGGTTGCTTTGTTGTTGTTGTTCGAAGTTGAACGATCAGGATTACTCGTTGCGCCAGCGGAATGATCGATATGATTGGTCATCAACTGATCTCTAATCTCCTTCTCATAGTTAGCTGCGCTCTGAGCGCCCTGTTCCCCGGCATTACCCGATCTGTTATCATTCCCTGTATAATTAACCTCTTCATTCACACGAGCAGATTCTGAAGAAGCAATAAGGTTACGAACGGCTTCACTCATCTTAGAATTTCCAGCATCATTCCCAACTGCGGCTTCCTCAGGAGGAGCTTCCAATTCAACTTCCATCTCTTGAACCACAGGAACAATGGGCTTCACAATAAGTTTGTCTGGAGAGGAACTGATAAAGTATCCAAATAACATCACGAAGGCATAACCCAACACGGCTATTATTATAGACGGAGTCCAGGTGTTAGATTGTTTGGGGTGAAGTTTTATCATGTTTCTGCAACGAAAATAAGACTTTTATTATTTTCTATTGCGTTAATTCCTTGCTTCACTATATTTGATTCAAATTACAAGCAAAATGAAAAAAATAATTGCATTCGTAGCCATGTCTATTTTCTTCGTAGGAATAGCATCTGCACAGGTTGAAACGACCACTAAAACTTCTGAGAAGAAAACAGAATGTACCAAATCAAAAGAGTGTTGCAGCAAATCAGCAGCTACACAAGGAGCTGAAAAGAAAGAATGTTCTGCCACTAAGACAGAGGGCAAATCAGAATGTTGCAGCAAAAAAGCAGCTGCTGATGCTAAGAAAGGAAAGAATAAAGGAAAAGAGTGTTGCTCTAAAGATGCAGCTACAAAAGGTGAGCACAAAGAGGGATGCAAAGAAGGAGAGAAGAAAGATTGCTGCAAAAAAGCAGGAGAAAAATAATTTCCTATTTAGAGAAGAATTTTTAAACCTCGGCTAGTTCCGAGGTTTATTTTTGCAACCAAATCAAAATAGCCGTGAAGAATTCATTCGATGTGATTATTGTTGGGGGAGGAATAGTTGGTGCTGCCACAATGTATAAAATACAAATGGGTTATCCGAACAAGAAGATTTTATTGTTGGAAAAGGAAAGTGGACTTGCCGATCACCAAACAGGTAACAACAGTGGCGTTATTCATTCAGGAATTTATTACAAACCCGGTTCGAAGAAAGCCATCAATTGCGTGAATGGAAGAAGAGAGCTTGTAGCTTTCGCGAAGGAGCATAATATAAGTCACGATGTTTGCGGCAAACTCATTGTTGCAGTTGACGAATCTGAACTCACATTCCTCAATAAAATACAGCAGCACGGCGTAGACAACGGCATTGAAGACATGCGCCGCGTTACCCCCGAAGAAATTCAACAAATAGAGCCGCACTGCAAGGGTATAGATGGCTTGTTTATTGGCTGCACGGGTATCATTGACTTTCGCGGAACCACAAACAAACTGGCGGAGTTATCACTTAAAATCAATGAGCATTCTGAGGTTCATACCTCAGAAGAGGCTTTGAAATTCGAGCATCAGCCAAATTCAACAATCGTTATTACCAGCAAAGGAAAATACGAATGTGCGAACTTGATTGTCTGCGGCGGACTGCAAGCAGATCGATTGGCAAGAAAGGACGGTGTTGCCTTGAAGGAGCAAGTAGTTGGATTCCGCGGCGATTATTACGAATTAACAGAGAATGCCAAACATAAAGTAAAGAACTTAATTTATCCCGTTCCGAATCCAGATTTTCCATTTCTAGGCGTTCACTTCACGCGCATGGTTGACGGCTCTGTGGAGTGCGGACCTAACGCGGTGTTCACCTTCAAGCGTGAAGGATACGGTAAAACCGATTTCAGCTTCCGCGACACGTGGGACGCTTTAACTTACAAAGGAACTTGGAAGCTTTTCTTTTCCAACATGAAATTTGGAATCGATGAATATAGAAGAGCATTCAGCAAGAAATTATTCTTGAAAACGCTTCAGCGTTTACTTCCATCTTTGACCATGGAGGACATTGAACCGGGAAGAGCAGGTGTGCGGGCTTTGTTGCTCAGTGAAGACGGAGATACCCGCGATGACTTCAGAATAGAGTATACAAAAAGGAGCATTCATGTTCTGAATGCCCCTTCTCCTGCGGCAACCGCATGTTTGGCTATTGGTGGAGATATTCTACAAATGGCCGAAGAACATTTTGGTTGGAAGAAATAACTTCTTCTATTCCGAAATAGCGCCACTGCTCAAAGGCAAATCGCGACTTACTTTTCTGAACAGTCCTTGCAATACTTTGCCAGGTCCAACTTCCACAACTTCACTGCAATTGTCGGCAATCATGGCATTCATGGTTTGTGTCCAACGCACAGGTGCGGTCAATTGAACAATCAAATTTCTTTTAATTTCTTCCGGATCTGAAACGGCTGAAGCCGTTACGTTTTGGTACACCGGACAAATAGGTGTGTGGAAAGGAGTCGCAGCTATTGCAGCCTCCAATTCAACACGAGCGGGCTCCATTAAAGGACTGTGAAATGCACCTCCAACCGGAAGTTTCAACGCACGCTTCGCACCTGCTGCAAGCAATGCTTCACAGGCTTTATCAATGGCTTCGTTCTCTCCAGAAATAACCAATTGGCCAGGACAGTTGTAATTAGCAGCAACCACAACTCCAGGAGTCTCGGCGCAAACTTTTTCAACCACCTCATCTTCCAAATTTAAAATAGCAGCCATGGTAGAAGGATTCGCTTCGCAAGCCTTTTGCATAGCCATTGCACGCGCGTAAACCAACTTCAAAGCGTCTGCAAACTCAAGTGTCCCATTCGCCACTAACGCACTGAATTCACCCAAGCTGTGTCCTGCCACCATTGCCGGTTGAAAGGATTCTCCCAGAGCTTTCGCTAAAGCAACGCTGTGTAAGAAAATAGCAGGTTGTGTAATGTTCGTTTGCTTTAATTCTTCTTCCGTTCCATTAAACATAACATCGGTTAAGCGAAAACCCAAAATGGAATTTGCAGATTCCATCAACTCTTTTGCTACTGAAGAACTCTCATAAAGGTCTTTGCCCATGCCGGGAAATTGAGAACCTTGTCCAGGAAAAACGTATGCTTTCATTATTGTAGTAAATTTGATACGAAAGTAACCAAATCTCCTTCCAACCAAAATTAATAATGAGGGCAATTATGCTCAAATAAGTATGGATAAATCGTTGTTCACCTACCATAAAGTAAAAGTGATATGCTTGCTTTCTTTGGCG
The DNA here is from genome assembly GCA_044356625.1 of Flavobacteriales bacterium. Classification (GTDB taxonomy): domain Bacteria; phylum Bacteroidota; class Bacteroidia; order Flavobacteriales_D; family Sanyastnellaceae; genus CAIZGX01. The sequence continues at coordinate 4,132 of JBIKVX010000134.1, forward strand.
TTTGTGTTACTCTTTTTAGCCTATTTGTTTTCAGGGGCTTGGTTTGTTATGTCGTATGTTTTTCCCAATTTGAGTTATGTTGAAGCTATATCAGAAGTGGCAAGTGCAAGTGAGTTTTGGATGTTTTTTGTTATTCAATTGTTGATTTATACAACGGTTGTTTTCGTCATATTAAGTACGTTTTATAATGAGCGCAGAATGACACTTATGCAGCAAGACTTCGTAAACAATGTCACCCATGAAATTAAAACGCCCCTCTCCACCATACTTATGGCTGCGGAGGTTTTGGTGGAAGAGAATATTCAGACCAAACCGTTTCGAAGAGATCAGTACATTTCAATTATTCGGAATGAAGGAGAGAAACTGCGTGAAGAATTGGATCGTGTGTTGGAAGTAGCTCGAATGTCAAAAGCTGGGGTCTACTTAAGCAAAGAGATGTTTAATCCGGAAGAGATGGTTAACGCAATTTTGGAACGCATGCAATTGCAGTTTACGAATTATGTAGGAAGTGTGGAAGTGATTTGGGAAGCGGAAAATGAAGAAATAAATTTCGATCGGAAATCTTTCGAGTTAATTCTGATTAATATAATTGACAACGCCTTAAAGTACAATATTCAAAATCCGAAAGTAATTATTCGAAGCAAGTTGATGGACGGTCAAATAATTATTCAAATTGAAGATAATGGTATTGGAATTAATAAAATGTACCACTCAGAATTATTCCACAGGTTCTTTCGTGTGCCAATAGGAGAGACGCATCACATCAAAGGTTTTGGTCTGGGACTGTATCTTGTGAAGCAGTTGATGGATGCGCATAATTCAACTATATTCGTAACGAGCATTGAAAATGAAGGAACTACTGTTACTTTAAAAATTCCTGTGGCATTAAAAAACGATGAGTAAAATTTTGTTGGTTGAAGACGATGAGAACTTGGGTTTCGTAATTCAAGACCAATTGACCGATTTAGGTCATGAGGTTATTCGTTGTAAATCGGCTAGGGAAGGTTTATTAGCGCTTGGAAAGGAAATGGTCGATATCTGTTTATTAGATGTAATGATGCCGGTTAGAAGTGGATTCGCCTTAGCTGAAGATATCAAAAAGCTCTTTCCCGAAATGCCTTTTGTATTTCTTACAGCGAAGCAGCAACTATCTGATCGGTTGAAAGGATTGTCTTTAGGTGCCGATGATTACATAACCAAGCCATTTGCTATTCAAGAGTTGAACTTGAGAATTCAAAATATTATTCGAAGAACAGGCTATGAAACAGAGAATGTTGTTACTGAATTGTACACCATCGGAAATTATTCATTCGATAACATTAACAATTATCTTATTTGGCCAAGCGGAATGCGTCAGCATTTAACCAACAAAGAGGCTAGTCTTTTGAAGGCCTTTTGCGAGGGGAAAGGAAACGTAATGACTCGGGAAAATTTGGCAAATCTGGTTTGGGGAGAGGAATCTTATTTCGTTGCTCGAACCATGGACGTATATATTGCAAAGCTTCGCAAATTTTTTGCTGAGGATAGTCGCATTCAAATAATAAATCTGCACGGAGTGGGATTCCAATTCGTTGTGGAAGAATAGCCTTAATTTAGTTTATATGGAAAAAGATGATCGCGTTAGGCGGAAGTTCACTCCGCGCTCTTGGAACGAGTTAAAGTCGAACGACAGTTGGAGTATTTTCAAAATATTATCAG
>JBIKVX010000135.1:0-5807 GCA_044356625.1 Flavobacteriales bacterium
CGTTGTCTCAGGGGTTATTGTTGCGACATTTGACCCTGCGGCAGTTGTTGCGGTATAAGAAGTGGTATAGGAAGCCGACCCGCCAATGACAGAAGAAGTTTCACTGTTTGCAAAACCCGTTGATGTGTATGATCCGTTCCCTGTTACCGTTGCTACAGCCGTTCCGTATGCGACTGACTGGTTATCTGCTGTAATCGTCAGTGCTTTTTTAGAAACAGTGCTGGAAACGGTAGCCACATTTTGAGAAGTTGCTCCACCGCCAGCAACTGCAATATTTCCAGAATATGGTGAACCAGAAACCGATGCGGAAGCTGCCAAGCGAACATAAATTGTTGTTGAAGCAATTGAAGTTGCTGTTCCTAAACTCAGTGCTGAAGCGCTTGTTCCAATGGTAGTTGAAAAATCTGAACTAGTAGCAACCTCAAATCCCACAGGAGGAGTCACCGTTACTCCTGCAGTTCCGTTCAAACCACTCCCAGAAACCGTAAAACTCGTTGGACTTGTCGATGCTGTTCCGTAGGTGGTGCTGACTGCTGATAAGGTACCTGAGATGGAGATTGTTGGGGCTGCAACTAATGTACCACCAAAGGTTAAATTACCTTCTAAACCTCCGGTTCCAGAAGCTGATTCAGCTCCATAAGCATAAAAACGAAAAGTAATTGTTGTTTTTCCAGAAGTTGTTGTTGTGATTGAATTACCTGTATAAGGTGAAGTGCCATCGGGAGATTCTAATACTCCTGAAGTATTTGTTAAACTTGCATTTGCAGTGCCAACTGTAAGAGGATTAGCATAAGTGTCCACATCCCATCTCCATTGAAATCTTCTTGGACCAGTTCCACTTCTACCAACACCAAAAGAAAGTGTGGGATTTGAAATTGTAAATCCTGCCCCAGCTGTAACAGAAAATTCATAATATTTTCCTGTATTAACATTTCCTCCCGCAGCAGCACCAGACGTGCTACCAGTATCCCATCCTGTTGCTCTTGAGTTACTAGAACTTGCTGTGGTTGTAACACCAGTTTTAACTAAAGCACTAACTGTTAAATTAGAAATTGCTGTACCGTTGTAATCTAAAGAAGCTACATTTCCAATTGCAGATGCAAAAGAGTATGTTCCAGTAAATGTCTGCCCCCTCCCAACGTTCAACAATAAAACAAAAAGAGGCAGTAAAAGAAATTGCAAAAATTTAGCAGACTGTGGAGTTCTCATAGTGATTAGTTAGGTATTTTGAGATTGCGAAGTTGACGCTCTAAACTCACATCAAAATGAACACAATATGAAATTTCTGGATGCCGCTGTAACCTTTAGTTAACTTAGAAATTGAATGGCTCTTTAGTATTGTATTCTTAAAACCCGAATAAGAAACATGAACAGTACATTAAATGTGAATCTTCTTTAAAATCCTGTTATTCGTGAGCTAGGAGGAGGGTCGATTTGTTCAGATGATTTTTGTCAGAAATACACAAAGTGCTATACAAGGTCTTGTTGAAAGAGTGCTAGAAGACAAATGAGCCTTGGCGAATTGTTCATAACAATTACTTTCGAATCCTAACAAGAATTCCGATATTCGTTGCTACTAAACAAACAGTATTATGTCATTAGAATTAACCGGAACTTTAGTTAAGTTCTACGAAACAAAATCATTCCCTAGCGGATTCAGTATTCAAGAATTTGTGGTTCGCACAGACGAGCGTTACCCACAAGAAATCCTTGTTCAAGCAGCAAAAGAAAAAATTGATGTCTTGAAAAATTTCAAGGAAAACGATGTCGTAAAAGTGAAATTCAATCTTCGCGGAAGAGAGTATAACGGAAGACACTTCGTTTCATTGGATATGTGGACAATGGATATTGCTGCTGCTGGAAGCACTTCTGCGAGCAATCCTTCAACAATGGGCAACTCAGCTGCACCAGCTCCTGCTCCTGCTCCTATGATGAACGACAATCCATCGAACAACGACGCAGACGGAGACGATTTGCCATTCTAATTAAAAAATGCCGGCCAATAAATACGCACTTCTTCGCTACCGAATCATTGATCGTTGCTTAACGAACAAAGGGAAATCCTTCCCCAGTAGAGAAGATTTGCGTGAGGCCTGTGCAGATGCGTTATACGGCTCTGGAGCCGATCAGATTTCATTGAGCACCATAGACAAAGACATATGGGCCATGAAGAACGAAAGTGAGTTGGGCTATTACGCCCCTATCGAATACAACAGAACCCACAAAGGTTATTTCTACACGGAAGAAGATTATTCGATCAACGAATTAAATTTAGTCGATGAAGACATTGAAGCCATTCGCTTCGCTGCTGCTATCTTGAATCAATTTCGTCATGTACCTCTTCTTTCTCAATACGAAAGTGCCGTTGATAAAATCATTCAACGCGTTAATTTGAATTCATCTATTGAGGAAGAGAAACACAAAGCGTTAATTCAATTTGAAACAAGCACGGTTAGTCAAGGCAATGAATTTCTTGGTCCATTGCTCGAAGCTGCAAAATCAAAAACAGTCTGCACGTTGTTTTATCAAAGTTTCAAAGAGAATGAAGTGAAGCAATACACGATCCATGCGTTGCTCTTGAAAGAATATTTGAATCGCTGGTACCTTGTTGCATTTGTGCCTGAGCGCGAAAAGATTTTGACATTCGGATTGGAACGCATTGTTTCCATTGAATCAAGCAAAACGAAGTTCACCGTTCCAAAAGGATTTTCTCCGGAAACGTTTTTCAAATACAGCATGGGAATTTCCGAGAGCACAGGTAAGCCCGAGAAAATTGAACTTCAATTTTCAACGGTTGCTGCTAAGTTGGTAGAAACGCAACCCCTTCATTCTTCACAAAAAAAATTAAAGGAATCGAAAGAAGGAACTGTTTTTCAATTTGAATTGCACCCTTGTCAAGAGCTTTACAATTTCATTCTCAGTTACGGAAATGAAGTTGAAGTCTTGAAACCCTCTTCCCTTCGAAAAGAAATTTTACGTCGCTTAGATCTCGCGATGAAGAATTACAAATAAATTCCACCTCGTAAATCCATTACAATGTGAAGGGTGTGCTTTGAAGAAAATTCAAAGACATGCAAAACCTAACACAAATTCAAGACGTTAAAATGTACATCGAATCCTTCCTTCAACCACAAGGATTGAACACTTATGCCTGGGAGAACACCAAGCAAACAGCCATGGAAGTTTGGGAGTGCCATTTAAAGAACAGACCTGTTCGTAGAAACTTAAATTTCTTATGCAAGGAATTCTATCAAATGATTCGCAAGCCGAATGGCGAATACATTGTGCCTCGCAGTTCTTTTCGAACCTTCTAAACCGCATTCACTTCGTTGCTCTTATCTTCGCAACGTGAAAGCCGTTTATATCCTATTCAAAAAAGAGTTTCAACTCGATATGCGTAAAAAGCAATTGCTTTTCGGCATCTTACTCTTTGTGCTTTCAACCGTTTTCACTTGTTACCTTTCTCTCGAAAAGATAGACGATTCAAAAGTCCTTGCAGCGCTGTTCTGGATAGTCGGGCTCTTCGCGGCATTCAACGCCATGCAGAAATCGTTTCAACAAGAACAAAACGGGACAGATAAATTACTCTACACCCTCGCTTCTCCGCGACAAGTTTGGATTGCGAAAGCGGCCTATTACGCCCTATTGATTCTTGTCTTGAATCTTCTTTCAATCTTACTTTTCTCTCTCTTTTTCGGATCTGACATTTGGTCGAGAACATCTATGGGATTGCTTCTGTTGGCTGTTTCTCTTGGAAGTATTGGTTTGGGAACTGCGCTAACTTTTTTATCTGCTCTTTCATTCAAAGCGAACGGCTCGGCCTCGCTTACCGTAGTGCTTGGTTTCCCGGTCCTTATGCCATTCCTCTTCAGTCTAACATCCGTTACAGTCAATATTCTGGATGGTGCTTCGTGGCAAGTGGCCTCCTTCGGAATGATGCTTCTTGCGGGGTTGTTTTTAACCACCACGATTATGTCACTATTCTTGGTTCCGTTCTTTTGGAAATCTTGATAATTCGCACCTTTTTTTTCATCTGTTTCCCCTCATTCGTGCTTAATTTCGCACGTGAACAATTCCATTCTTGAATGAAGCATTGGTATAAAATTTTAGGAAGTATTTCTCTCTTGTATGCCTGTACATTTTCGTTGTATCAAGCATTGGATCCCGCCTTGGTGGTTGCTGATACGACAAAACTGAGTTCTGGACAAAATAGAATAGAATTAGCCGGACACTATACACATTTCAATGATGTTCAAACCATTGCGGGAATTCGCATTGGGGATTATTTTTTTGAGGGTAAAGTTCAAACTATTGACAATGGCAAATTAGCCCTCACGCTCGAATTGCCAGATACACTTCCGTCGAATGCCATTCTATTCAAAGCATACAATAGCGCCGATGGAGAATTAATCTTGAATCAGGCTTGTTCACTCGGAAACATTGCTTTAGACACTACCGCAACCGATTCGTCCTGGGTAAAAAACAGTAAGTTAGAGAAATATACCGGTGTAGGTTTTCCGAATTTACCCATCTTGAATGAAACCATTCGTAACCTCATGTGGCACGTGCCTATGTGGTTTACCATGTTTTTCATTATGATTCTTTCTTTCGCGAACAGTTTGAAACTTTTGAATTTGAAGGAATCTTCAAACCGATTGGATAATATGCTAAAATTCGATATGCGTTCAACATTATTGAATGAAGTAGGCGTGCTGTTCTGCGTTCTTGGCTTGCTGACCGGTTCGCTGTGGGCTCGCTATACATGGGGCGATTGGTGGACGAATGATCCGCAACTTAACGGCGCGTTGGTCGTCTTTTTAGTGTATTCGGGATACTTTATTCTTCGAGCTTCTATTGATGACGAAGACAAACGCGCGCGCATTTCAGCTGTATTCAACATCTTCGCCTTTGTGTTGATGTTCATTCTACTTATGATCATGCCGCGCTTTGCCGCGGGGCTGCATCCGGGCAAAAGCGGTAATCCTGCATTTTCTCAATACGACTTAGACAGCACATTAAGAGCCGTGTTCTACCCAGCCGTTTTCGGATGGATTTGCTTGGGCTACTGGCTATATAGTGTTCGCATTCGTGCGAAGAGAATCAAAGAAGAACTTAAAATTATAGAAGATTAATATGGATTATTTTCAACATTTCGGAAAGATGCCTGTTGTTGTTGGTGTAGTAACACTAATCCTCGCAGGAATTATTGTCTACCTCGCTCGTCTTGACATTAAAGTTTCAAGAATAGAGAAGAAAATGAAAGAACAAAATCAAAAATAGATGAGCAAACTGCAGATTGTTTTATTGATTTTAGTGGCGGTAGTCTTCGGAATTATAATAGCCACTTATGCGCAGAGCACCAACTCTGCTACTTTCGGTGAAGCCACTGAACACGTGGGTGACAAATATAAAATTGTGGGGACTTTAGATAAAAACGTTGCCATTCAAAACGATCCGATGGTCGACGCAAACCTGACCATTTTTAATGTAATCGATTCTGAAGGAAAATCTCAAGCAGTACACCTGCACCAAGATTCAGGAAGACCGCTCGGTTTAGAGCGTTCTGAGAATTTAACGTTAGAAGGAAAAATGTCTGCTGATGGAATTTTCCACAGTGATCACCTCCAAATGAAATGTCCAAGTAAATACAACGAAGAGAAGCACGAAATGTAATTGGTGAATGAACAATATTGAATACCTCAACGAACATCTTTTGCCCGGTCAAATCGGGCATTTTGCTGTTATTCTAGCATTTATTGCTGCAGCATTTTCTGCAGTGACTTATTTCCTTTCCGTGCGAAACAATG
>JBIKVX010000136.1:0-5806 GCA_044356625.1 Flavobacteriales bacterium
CAACATCTGAAACCTCATCAGTGTTAAAGTTCCAAAATTCAAAGTGTAGATTTGGAAATGATAAATCGATTTGAGCTTCATCAATTGTCAAGAAAGATTTTTTTTCAAGGCTTAACAATTGTTTTTGTAAAGAGTTATTTTCACTCTTTGGAAATGTAGCACGAAATTTCACCTTGTAATGATCTTGGTTAACCTTAAAAGTGAAACATGGCAAACAAAGCACTGAGTATGCCACTCCTGCATATCTTATTACATGGGGTAAATCTTCGGGATGAATGAAATTTTCTTCAGCGAAACCAAGAAATGCCTCAATTGTAAAATCTTTAGGTTCTATTCCCAAGACTGATGAAATAGTGCTTCCAACATGAATATATTTTTGTTCTTTAGTGCTATAAATTGTTTGAAATTCATTTACACCGAGCTGAGTGTTGTTGAGATATTCAAGAATTGATTCGTATGATTTTCCCTTTACATAGTTTCCTTCGGCATCTGCCAAAATCTTAAGAGCAACTGCCGGATGGTTTGTTTCTATCAGATTTTGAATTAGTTCAAATTTTGAATTAATGATTGAAATAATATTCTCGGAAGTTTCAGAACCAAGTTCGTTTTTCGAGTATTCGACAGCAATTTCTTTCCAAGTTGGAAATTTGAGTGAAATTTCTTTTTGATCTTTATCAGAGCTCATATTAAGACAATAATATTTTTAATAGGTGTTTTCGTTCACTTGATGTTGTTGAAAAGCTAATATATTAGAAATCAACCGAAACATTTATAAGAGTAATTTGCATTATGGCGAAACCCGAAGAAAAATCAATGGATTTGACTGTTCAACTACCGAGGTTTGTTAGTTCCAAATACGTTTCTGAGAATATTATTAATCAGGGTGTTTTTTTTGAGTTCATACCTCTGAATAATATTCAATTGAACGAACTTAAGGCTAATGTTGGGGAAGATATTTTGACTCCTGAATCTAAGAATTTATTAGCAAGTGATTCTCTTGAAATTCCTTTGGAATATGGTAATTGGATGTATTTTCCATTAAGAAGAAAATGTATTCAGATATTGCCAAAGAGTGATTTTATTGAATTAAGAACGAGTCGAAATCGTCTTAAAATTACAAGAGAAGAACAATTAGAGTTGTCAACAAAGTCCATAGCGGTAGTTGGCCTCTCTGCGGGAAATGCGGTTGCGAATGCATTAGTTTCGGAACGAATTTGCGGTCGTTTAATCTTGTTCGATTTTGATACATGTGAACTTAGTAACCTCAACAGATTAAATGCTGGGATATTTGAACTTGGATTAAGTAAATGCATAATTGCTGCCAATAGCTTACTTGAAAGGGATCCTTATATTGATATCGAGATTTATGAAGAGGGGTTCAAAAACTCCCCGGAACATATTGCTCTAATTGAAAAAGTCGATGTTGTTATAGATGAATGCGATTCCTTTGAAATCAAAATCTTGTTAAGGCAGCTTTCAAAAAAGTTTAACAAGCCAATATTAATGCACACTAGCGAAAGAGGAATAACTGATATCGAGAGGTTTGACCTTTCAAGCGAGCTACCTATTTTCCATGGTTTGTTGGAAGGAGTAGATTTAGAGGATAAAAGCAAGGTTCTCTTATCTCTCATTAATCCTGGAATTGTTTCAGAAAGGATGCTAATTTCATTTTCTGAATTAGGGAAGTCATTGAGATCATGGCCTCAGTTAGCCTCTGAGGTATTTGCTGGGGGTGCGAATTTGGCTGGAATAGCAAGAATGATTCTCTTAAATCAAAGAGTCAAGGGCGGAAGGTACTTTTTTAACACAGAGGAAGTTGAAAAGTAACGTGCTGTCATACCAAGAAGATTTTGGCGAGTTAGATTTTATTCTTTCGCTCCATAGAGCTTCTGATGATTATTCTTTGTGTGAAAATTTTGTTAAAGGACATCGCCAGTTACTAGCTGTAAATGATGTTGATTTAGGTCCAATTGATACTTCATGGTTTAATTCTAATGATGTTTATTTATTAGTTGTTCGACGTGCTAACGCGCATGAAATATTGGGAGGAGCGAAACTTGTAGTTTTTGATGACAATAATAATCTGCCACTTCTAAAATTGTTGAATGAAGATTATCCTGATTTAATAGGGTATTTGCGGGAGTATGGCAAAAGTGGATTAGTCGAAATTTCGGGACTATGGAATTCGCGAAGTGTTGCTGGCTTGGGCTTGGGAAGCGAGCAGTTAATTCGAACGAGTATTGCTATTTGCGGTCTTTTAGATATAGAAACTGTAGTGACTTTTTGCAGCCCTTTTGTTACAAGATTTGCCGATTTATATGGCTTTAATCCATTGTCTAAATTTGGAGAAAATGGTTCTATACCTTTTCCTGATAATCGATGGATGAGCACAATTAATATTTTGTCGGATCCATTAATAATGTCTAAGGCAGATTCCTCCGAAAGGAAAATAATTTTCGAATTGAGAGAACATCCTATTCAAACTAGGAAATTCATCAATAGGGGTAAGGAAATAAAAATAAAATTTGAACTGGAATTATGAAAAAAACAATATTTTTTTTATTGATTTTAGTCGTAATAAACTGCCTTCCAATTTTAGCATTCTCTCAGAATAGAATGCATTTTAGTCTTGGCCAGAGCCAATCAATTACACCCAATTTGGGATTAAGTGAGGATACTGTAAAATTTGATTTGACCATTGAGAAATGTGAAAATAAGATTTTATTTTTGAGATCTCATTCATATGATTTTTTTTCAGCAACGGATAAAAATGGAAATGTAGTTTTATCAAATTCAGAGTATCAAAGAGGTATCCAAGAGTTTCAGCTCTCTGGGTCTGGTGAACCACAAAATTATATTTTTAAGATTTTATCGGCTGAGCAGATTTTAGTTCCAATGGTAATATCTGATGCACAGACTATTGCTCAGGAAAATAAAATAAAAGATGCATTTTATCTATTGTTTGCCGGGATTTTCATTTCAATAATTTTATACAACCTCTTTCTTTATGTGTCTTTGGGTGATAAATTGTATTTGTTGTACGTTGTTGTTACAATTTTTATTGGACTCGTTCAACTTCATTTTGGTGGAAAGCTTACTGAGTGGTTTTATGATCGACAATCGATATTAGCTATCTATGACACGCACATTCTGGGGGCTCTAAGTGGTGTCACGACAATCATATTTGCAAATTCATTTCTTAATACAAAGCGCTATTGTAATTGGATTTATAAAATCTCATTGTTTTCAATAGGACTTTACACTTTGAGTTTGATAACGCTTTGCTTTTCATTGCCAACAGTGAGTTATCAGATAATAAACATTAACGCGAGTGTGTCGTTATTGTTGGTTGTCGCATCAATTTATTCCATTAAGCAAGGTCATAGGCAAGCCAAATTCTTTTTGCTGGCTTGGTCATTCTTTCTGATTGGTGTAACCGTTTTCGCTTTAAAAGACTTCGGCATCCTACCTTTCAACGCCTTTACAAACTTCGCGTTGCCGGTTGGTTCGGTGGTGGAAATTCTATTGCTTTCGTTCGCGCTGGCAGATCGAATTAATGTGCTGAAACAAGAAAAAGAACTTTCACAACAACAAGCATTCGTTGCCATGAAAGAGAATGAAAGACTCGTTACAGAACAAAATGTGGAACTAGAGAAAAAAGTACACGAACGAACCGCAGATCTCGAAAACAGAAACAACGAACTGCATACCGCCATGAACGACCTGCGCATGACACAACAACAACTGGTCGAATCAGAGAAATTGGCATCAATCGGACAAATGACCGCAGGTATCGCACATGAAATAAACAACCCAATAAACTTCGTGCAATCGAACGTTGGACCTCTTAAGCGCGATATCGATGAAATTCTAGAACTGCTCTCACAGCTGGCAGAAATAGATGAAAACAGAGATCTTCTTGAACAGATAAATCATCTGAAAAGTCAATACGTAAAACTTGATGTAGAGTACCTCAAAAAAGAAATTCAACAACTACTCAGCGGTATCGAAGACGGCTCGAAACGCACCGCTGAAATAGTAAAAGGACTGCGTGTATTCTCACGGATGGACAAAAACGAATTGGTCTCTGCCGACATAAACGAATGCCTAAACGCAACACTCGTCGTGATGAAAAACATGACCAAAGCTGAGGTAACACTCAATGTTGAATTGGGAGAAAATATTCCGAAAATAAAGTGCTATCCGGGTAAACTTTCGCAAGTGTTCATGAACCTTGTTACAAATGCCGTTCATGCAACACGCCTGCCAGGAAGACAACCAATAGATCGTGTAATAAATGTTCGTTCTTACTTGAGCGATAATAAAATATGTGTGGAGATTCAAGACAATGGGACAGGCATTCCAATAGAAATTCAAAATAAAATATTCGAGCCGTTCTTCACCACAAAAGATGTTGGAGAAGGCACCGGACTTGGTTTAGGCATTGTAGCGGGAATCGTAGGTGAGCACAACGGTCAACTTTCGTTCACAAGTAATGTAAACGAAGGCACTACTTTTCTTATAACTTTACCCATCGTTAACTAAGACCCAATTAGTTTTATGATTAAAGTACTTTACCTCGACGACGAAGAAAACAACCTCATCGCTTTCAAAGCGCTTTTCAGAAGAGAATTCGATGTGTTTACTACAACGTCTCCGCAAGAAGCTGTGGCTTACCTCAACGCGAACGTTGTTCCCATAATTCTTTCCGATCAGAAAATGCCTGAACTCAGCGGAGTGGAATTCTTCGAACTTACACTCAACGATTTTCCAAATGCTGTGCGAATATTAGTAACCGGATACGCAGATATCGAAGCGGTGATTGATGCCATTAATCGTGGACAAGTCTATCGCTACGTGGCAAAACCTTGGAACGAAAACGATCTGAGGGTTTGTCTGTTAAATGCAGCCGAGCGATACGAAATGAATATCCATTCTGGAGATTCAGATACTAGATCGAATAAATGGAAAAGTGCGAAATTGCGCATTCAAGATGCTATTCATAAAGTGAAAGCCGTGGTCTCTTCTTGGAAAGGAATGACCCAGCCAGTCCCTGCTGATTCATTAAACGAAGTGGTAAACGAACTGAACTCACTCGAAGAAAGCGTTAACGAAGTATTCGAAGAGTCGAAATAATCTCTTAAACCTTATCGTCTTCCGATTCTCCTCCTAGACTTTCTTCCGGAAGCGTTGGATCGATCTTCTGCATGCGCCACGCTTCGTAAGACAAATCGTCTTCCTCATCAATAACTTGCATAAACGGCTCTGCAAATGCTTTCGTGCTCAGATGATGCTCCAATGATAACAACATCGCCGGAAGCACAATTAAATTCGTTAACATAGCCGTGAACAAGGTCAGTGCTGTAAGTATACCCAACGCTCGGGTTCCATCGAATTCAGAGAAAACGAAAATTCCAAAACCGAAGAACAAGACTATGGATGTGAAGAGAATACTTGCCCCAGTGTCTTTAACCGCAGACAATACAGACAGTTTAATGTTCCAATTGTGTTCGCGTAATTCCTGACGGTATTTGGCCAAGAAATGAATGGTGTTGTCTACCGTAATTCCAAAGGCAATACTGAACACTAAAATCGTAGAAGGCTTTAATGGGATGTCAAAAAATCCCATGAATCCAGCTGTAATAAACTGAGGAATCAAATTCGGGACAAGAGAGATCAAAAGCATGCGCAGACTGCGGAACATCACCCACATGAGCAGACAAATAACCCCAACAGCAAAGAGCAAACTCGAGAATAAATTATTTACCAAATAAGTGGTTCCTTTCAAGAATACAATGCTCGTTCC
>JBIKVX010000137.1:0-5797 GCA_044356625.1 Flavobacteriales bacterium
TTCCAAGTTCAAAGTAGATGCTGCATTTGAATTAGGTACGACTTACCTCAGTTCCGGCAATATCAGTGATGCCAAGTCTGTATTTCTTGCGTTAATGGCTGATGAGCCGACGTCAAATTATACGCGGAGAATATTGGTGAATCTTTGCCTTATATATCGAAATGAAGAGAACGACGCGAAGGTGAAAGCGACTTGGAATACGCTTTACGCCAATTACGGAAACGATAAAATTATTCTTGACGCGTTGGAAATCGTAAAACCTGTGTTGATCGATGACACAGAGTTTCAAAATCAAATTACCAACTTAACTGTTGCAGATGTAAGTGCTTTGGAAATAGAAGAGGGTGTGTTTACAAAGGCTTCTGCTCCGGCATATGCCGGTGAATGTGCGAAAGCGAAAGGAAAATTAGAGTCGTATTTGACTCAGTATCCACAGGCAATTCATGCCGCTGAAGCTAATTTTCTTTTAGCCGATTGTTTCAGAAATGAAGGGAATAAGGAATCTGCAATTGTATTTTATGAAAATGTAATTGCTTTGCCATTCTCTGATTTTACTGAAGAAGCTTTGAATAATGCCGCAGATATTCGTTTGCAGCAAGGCGAATATGCCAATGCGATTGGTCACTTGTTAAAGATAGAAAGTGCTGCCGTTTCAAAGAAGAGTGTAGAAGATGCGCAAATGGCATTGCTTGTTGCTTATTACAACATTGAAGAAATGGGATTGGCACGTGAGTATGCCGACAAGGTTATTGCAGATGCTTCTGCAAATGCCGATAATCGCGCGAAAGCTTATCTCTGGAGAGGGCGCATGAAGATGAAAGATGAGGAGTTTGCAAGCGCATTGGAAGATTATAAAGAAGTCGCAAAGCGCGGTGGTGAGGGTGCTGCAGAAGCTGCCTACCAAAATGCTTATATAGAATTTAAATCAAATGATTTAGAAAAAGCAGAGAAATCAATTTTCAAACTCATAGAAAAGTATTCGTCATTTGACAAATGGAAGTTTGAATCGATACTTCTGCTATCCGATGTTTATGTCGCGAAGCCAGATTATTATCAAGCTCGAAAAACGATAGATGCGGTTATTTCAAAAGCGAAGAACCCAGAGATTTTGGCACGTGCGGAGCAGAAGAAACGCGACCTCGAGGAGTTAGAAAACCCAAAGCCAAAAGCCTTGGAAATACCGATAGATGATACCGATGAGATTATTCAAAACGATGAGTTCCATGAAGAATAAATTGAAGAAAATACTTCTGGCTGTAATGATTTTAACAGCCTCAACACCAGCCTTTGCTCAGGTAGACAGTGTGCTTATTCAAAGCGCAGAGTTCGTGGGTGATCTAAATATTTTCTTGCGTGATGCAAATAAAATTTCGAATCAACCATTCGTTATTGAAGCAGAGACAAATGCCTCATTGATGAAATACAACATACTGCCGACCCGATTAATACCATTTACCCAACCTTCAACTATTCCACCTGCGTTATACCCTGGGGTAGATAAATGGAAAAAGCTCCAAAAAGGATGGGTAGATGTTTCATTTGGAAGCTATGTAACGCCAAAGTTAGACGCGTATTACACAGATGGGCGTTCGAAGAAAGGAGATTGGGGTGTCCGTTACGGGCACCAAAGTGCGAACACCAATTTTGAGGTTCTTTCAGGCGCATCCCTTCCAACGACATTTAGCGAAAACAATGCAACACTTTGGGGTAAAAGATTCTTCAAGAACACTGTAGCCGATGCGAAGATCAATTGGAATAGAAATGTCACCAATTGGTATGGTTTAGACTCTTCGCAATTGAGTTACTTTCCTGATTTTTCAAAGTTGAAGCAAACCATGAATGCATACAGTGGAAATTTCGGCATTCATACCTTCGATAAAGATAGCAGCGATTTGAATTGGTGGGGAAAGGCAGGATATCGACTGGCTTCTGACGCTTTTCGTTCGGACGAGCACTTTGTGGATGTGAGTGGCGGTGCAAGCAAGCTCGTGAAGACGGAAGTCTTTAGTGGTGAATTTGGAATTACTTACAACAAGTTCAATTCAACAGGGGTGAATTGGTCACCAGACTTTGCGAATGACTGGGATAAAACCGATACATCGAGAACGGCTCGTTCATTTGACAACGCCATTGTGCGTTTTGTTCCAACTGCATACACGGTGTACAAAGATCTTCGTGTGAAGATTGGAATGGGATTATACATGCAATCTCGCGGCGAGCAGCGTGGGCATTTTTATCCGCAAGCGGAGGTGAGTTACAGCATACTCGATGGCATGATTGTCCCTTATGCTGGAATAAAAGGGTCTTTGGCACCCACCACATACTATGGATTGTATACACAGAATCCGTTTGTGGTAATTCAACCTCAATTGTTGAATCAGAATAACAAGATGCAATTTTACGGCGGAGTGAGCGGGTCTATTTCGCGTCGCGTGAATTACAGTGTGGGCGGTGAATTGAATAGGATCGAAAATTTCGCTTTCTTCTTTAATGACAGCTTATTCTCGAGAGGAAATATGCAAGGCGTGTTATACGATGACTTGCGCGTAGCGAAAGTTAAAGGTGAGATTGAAGTCTTGGGTGGAAAGAAATGGAATGCCAAGGTTGGAGGTTCTTATTCATATTTTGAAACCGAACAGCAATACGCTTGGCAGTTGCCCAATCTTCAGTTCTCGGCTGAGGCATCTTATAATTTGAATTCTAAATTTAAATTCAACTTTCAAGGAATCTATTTTGGAGAACGTTGGGCGAAGTCCATTTTGCCAGTTACTGGACAAGAGGCTGTATTGCAATCAGATCAATCTTACGTGTATAAAATGAAGTCCTTCGTTGATGTGAATTTGCGCACTACTTATACTTATAACGGACGTCTATCTGCTTATTTGCAATTCAACAATATCTTGGCTCAGAAGTATGCCATTTATAGTGGCATTCCAAGTCAGCGCTTCTTTGCAGCTCTGGGAGCTTCTTATTCTTTCTAAAGCAGCAATTTGTTAACGAAATGTTCATAAAACCACGGGGGCTTCGGCCCCCGTTTTTTGCTACGGCAATGGGCCTTTCGTAACTTTGGTCACCTTGAAAAAATGGGCTTGCCCCAATCTTCAATCTGAAATAAAAAAGTTAGATAATTAATAGTCCTATGAGAGAATGAGTGAAGAAATAGAAAATACCCTTACCCCCGGTTATACCGCTGACAATATTCAGTCGTTAGAAGGAATGGAGCACGTGCGTATGCGCCCCGCTATGTACATCGGAGATATTGGAACTCGAGGTCTTCACCACTTGGTGTATGAGGTTGTCGATAACAGTATCGATGAAGCTTTAGCTGGTCACTGCGATACCATCAATGTATTCATCAATCCAGACAACAGCGTTACGGTTAAAGATAACGGACGTGGTATTCCTGTTGACATGCACAAGAAGGAAGGCGTTAGCGCACTTCAAGTGGTAATGACTAAGATTGGTGCGGGAGGAAAGTTTGATAAAGGATCATATAAAGTATCAGGTGGTCTTCACGGTGTTGGTGTGAGTTGCGTGAACGCATTGTCCATTGCGCTGAAGGCAGAAGTTTTTCGTGAAGGTAAAATGTATGTGCAAGAATACAGCTGCGGAAAGGCGTTGTATCCGGTGAAGGAAATAGGTACTACAGAACTTCGCGGAACCACGGTAACTTTCCTTCCAGACAATACTATTTTCGATACAGCGGAATACAATTTCGACACATTAGCAAATCGCCTTCGTGAACTTTCATTCCTGAACAAAGGCATTCGTCTTCACTTAACAGATGAGCGTGTTGTAAACGAAGACGGTTCATTTAAAACCGAAGAGTTTTACAGCGAGGCAGGATTGATTGAAATGGTGAAGTATTTAGATGAGAGTCGTCCGACCATCATTGGAACCATCATTCACATGGAGCGCACAGACGGTGCTATTCCAGTGGAAGTGGCCATGACCTACAACGACTCATACAACGAGAATGTTTTCTCTTATGTAAACAACATCAATACCCACGAAGGTGGAACACACTTGCAAGGATTTAAGCGCGGATTAACTTCTACGTTGAAAGACTATGCAGACAAGAGTGGCTTGTTGGAAAAGGCGAAGGTAGAGATTGTAGGAGATGACTTCCGTGAAGGATTGACAGCAGTTGTATCTGTGAAAGTTCAAGAGCCTCAGTTCGAAGGTCAAACCAAAACCAAATTGGGAAACAAGGAAGCCGTTGCTCCCGTATCTCAAGTGGTAAGTGAAATGCTTCAGTCCTATTTGGAAGAACATCCTGCTGAAGCAAAACAAATTGTTCAAAAAGTAATTCTTGCAGCTCAAGCGCGTATTGCTGCGAAAAAAGCGCGTGAAACCATACAAAGAAAAGGAGTAGGATTTGGAGGTGGATTGCCGGGCAAATTGTCAGACTGTTCTGAAAAAGATCCAAAGAAATCTGAGTTGTTCTTAGTCGAGGGAGATTCGGCGGGTGGAACCGCTAAGCAAGGACGCGACCGTGTGTTCCAAGCTATTTTGCCACTTCGTGGAAAAATCTTGAACGTTGAGAAAGCCATGCAGCATCGCATACTCGAGAACGAAGAGATCAAGAACATGTACACCGCACTCGGGGTATATATTGGAACCGAAGACGATAGTAAAGCGTTGAATATTACGAAGCTTCGTTACCACAAGATTGTGATTATGTGCGACGCCGACGTAGACGGATCTCACATTGAGACACTTATTTTAACTTTCTTCTTCCGTCACATGAAAGAGTTGATTGATCAGGGAATGATCTACATCGCAACTCCTCCGTTGTATCAAGTCAAGAAAGGAAACAAGGGTGAATACGCATGGACTGAAGAGCAACGCGATGCGTTGGTTAAAGAAATGCGTGGAGCAGGTTCTGAAACAAGTGTTAACGTTCAACGATACAAGGGTCTTGGAGAGATGAATGCAGAGCAGTTGTGGACGACTACAATGGATCCAACGACAAGAACATTACGTCAAGTTACCATTGACAACGCTGCGGCGTGTGACCAGATATTTTCGATGCTTATGGGCGACGAGGTTCCACCTCGTAGAGCCTTTATTGAAGCGAATGCGAAATACGCGAAGATTGACGCGTAAGACTACTCTTTCCGCTTTCGAGCGGGCAGGGTAACCTGCAAGAATAAGGGCCTCCGATGGAGGCCCTTATTTATTTCAAAGAAGTTGAATTACTTCAATTTCTCGTTATTCAAATGTCGCGTGGCATCGCGCTCGGTTTTCTTTGCCATGTTTTTTTCGAAGGCTTCTTGCAAATTGATGCCTGTCTGATTTGCAAGGCAAACCAGAACGAAAAGAACATCGGCCATTTCATCGCCGAGGTCTTTGGCTTTGTCGCTTTCTTTTTCGCTTTGCTCGCCGTAGCGGCGGGCAATGATGCGAGCGACCTCACCGACTTCTTCGGTTAGCATAGCCATGTTGGTGAGCTCGCTGAAATAGCGAACGCCAACAGTCTTAATCCATTCATCAACTTGCCCTTGAAGCGCATTCAAATCTTTTTCCATCAATGTCCTCCAGCCATTTCACCAATTTGAATGTTTTGCTTTTTCAAAATTCCTTTCATACAGTATGCATAGAAGGCCAAGTAGGCAAAACATGCAACACCTACAAAATAAGAATATTGAATACCCAGCAAAGCGTTATCAGACAACGCTGCTTGTGCTAGCGGAACAAGCGCACCGCCCATAATCATCATGATCAATAGGCTAGAGGCTGTGTTGGTTCTACTTCCCAATCCTGCAATTCCCAAAGTGAAAATACACGGCCAAAG
>JBIKVX010000138.1:0-5778 GCA_044356625.1 Flavobacteriales bacterium
GTTCAGTAACGTTAATACTTGTTGTTGCTGTACATCCGTTCGCATCGGTAACTGTGTAGTTGTGCGTTCCTGCACTTACAGTGAAGTTGCCTGTTCCAGTGTATGGACCTGTTCCGCCTGCTGCTGTTACAGTAACTGTCGCAGTTCCGCCATTACAAGAGATACTTGTTGCTGTTGAACCTGCAGTGAGCAAAGTTGGCTCAGTTAGAGTGATACTTGTTGTTGCAGTGCATCCGTTAGCGTCGGTAACTGTGTAGTTGTGCGTTCCTGCACTTACAGTGAAGTTGCCTGTTCCAGTGTATGGACCTGTTCCGCCTGCTGCTGTTACAGTAACTGTCGAAGTTCCGCCGTTACAAGAGATGCTTGTTGCTGTTGAACCAGCAGTAAGAGCTGTTGGCTGAGTAACTGTGATGCTTGTTGTTGCAATCCAACCAATCGCATCGGTTATAGTATATGAATATGTTCCTGCACTTACCGTAAAGTTACCGGTGCCTGTGTAGGGGGCTATTCCGCCAGAACCGGAGATGGTAACTATTCCCGTACCTCCATTACACTGAACAGGAGCGAGGCTAGAATTTATTACTAAGGGCGGTGTTACTGTGAATGTGGCTTTATAATTAAGTCCACTATTGCTTGCGAATACAGTCCCTCCGAGACATGTAACTGAAGCAGCGCTATATACTTCAACATAATACGTATCTGGTGTAAGTCCAGAAAGCAAATTAATACTACTTCCTGCTGATGACCAAACTTGATCTTGTCCTCCACAGCCGTTGTTAAAACCCGATGTGTAGGGTAAGGACAATGTTGAAAATCCCGATCCTGCTCCTGACGTTGGATAGATTCTGTAATAAAGTGACGTTGCGGTTAAATCGCATCCGTTACATTTCCATACATTGTGCTCTGCACCCTTTAAGGTCAACTGATTGGAGCTTTCTGCAAAAACACCTAGGTTGTTCCCGTTAAAATCAGGATTTCCTGTTGTTGCATTTAAATCGTAAAAAACGTTACTCCCTCCATTCAGTGAGAGCACAACAAACGTATTGTTGAAACCCGATGTTTGGGCTGAACTTTTGTAGGAAATAATAGATGCCAAGAAAACTAAAACAAAAACCAATAATGGAGTGATTTTAGTTTGTATTCTATTATAAAATTCATTTTTCATATTTGGACGAATCAATGGTTATGAAATCTAATCTTGTTTTATGTGTTTGAACGTTTATTGACAAACAGTAACACATGAACCGCTCGGAACCATTTTAACATTGATGACATCCCCGGGGGCTAATCCAGTAGCGGAATACGTTGATTGATTCGCACCCGAAATGGCTATACCGCCGTTGTACCACTGAAAAGTTGGATTAGTCCCACCATTCACAGGCGTTGATGTAAAGAGTAAAACACCTCCTGGACAAGCGGTTGTACCTGTGATTGAAACAGTGGCGGTTAACAAAGGGTCTTCCGTCACAACCACAGGAGTTCTTGAAAGACTTATGCAACCATTGCTCCCAACTACTTCTAGATAATAAGTCGTGGTGCCCAATGTCAATCCTTGGGATGTGCTTAATGATGTTCCGCCCGTTGAGGCAGTGTACCATAAATATGAAGAGCCCGCAATGCTTGAATACTGAAGCGAAGCAATCGTTGAATTGCTTGTCTCACAAAACTGCTGTGGACTAGTTGCTGTTGGAGCAATCGGTGCCTCCAATACGGTTATAGTTCCGGTGGCATTCAAACTTCCAAAACCACCAGTTAGCGGAATAGAATAACCAAATACACCCGAGACAGTTGGTATGCCAGATATTGTGATGATATTAGAACTCCAAGCAGCAGTAACCCCTGAAGGAAGCCCTGTTGCAGTTCCAATGCCTGTTGCACCTTGGGTGTTATGGGTTATCGAAGTCATAACTGTCCCTTGACAAAGCGTTGGAGTGCTGCTCGCCGCTGAAACTGAATTTGGTGTTGAGAAATTACTTGTAAGAGACCAAGCGCTCGTCGATGATCCGCAGTTCGCTCGGTAATAAATATCATAATTGGTTCCTGCTTGCAATCCAGTAACAGTGTATGAAGCATTCGGTGCAGATATAGTTACAGTTTGGTTTGAAACCAATGTTCCTGATCCTAATGTAAATCCAACCGGACCGTATTCAAAATCGTATGAAGACGCAGAGGAACAAGAAGTTGCCCAAGTCAAAGCGACTGAATTCGATGATGCTGTAATGCTAGAAACCAATCCTGGTGAAGGACAAGCCGGGGCCGGAGCAATGGTAATCATATAATCCTCAATTTCACCGTACCCAAAACCTTCATTATTCCCACAAGGAGTAATTGTAACACCACTTGTTTGGTTATAAACTTCCCTAATTCTCAATAGATGCTGTCCCGCTGGAGGCGTACAAGCTAAGGTCACAGGAAAAGATGCCGATGAACCCAAAACTCCAACAAATCCAGACCCTGCAACAGTTGATAAGGTATAACCTATTCGCTCTGACGCTTCGAAAACTAAATTGTCGTTGTAATCGATCCATGCCGCGTAGTTTGCGGCATACTGACCTGCATAAACAATGCAGCTGTATGATGTGCTTGGCTGTAAAGTCGTTGTCAAAGCAGCATTGGTCGTATAATTTGAATAACCCAAAGTACCACTCGGGCAGCCGGTACCTGAATTATTGTCCAAAGTGTTCAAAATCACGCGTGCAATTACGTCACCATCGGTACATCCGTAAGTCATTGTTGGAATACAAGCAGTTAAAGTAACCTGCACAGGATCAGAGGTGCCTGAATTTCCCGCGCACGTCACTACGCATCTAAACCAAGTGACAGAAGAAACGGTCGCAGTGTAGGTAGACGATGTTGCGCCGCCTATATTCGTGTATGTGCCTGTTTGAGAAGTTGATGACTGCCATTGGTATGTAACCCCAGTTCCAACAGTCGCGTTTTGCAGTGAAAGATTGACGTTTCCGCTAGGCGCTGCAACAAACGATGCAGATGAAATAGTATTCCCTGGAGTTGGCGTTCCTGAACATACAGGAACTACGCAGGAACCACTGTAAACGGCGTTCAATGATATACCAGCTGCATTTGCAGAACCATCAGAAGTAAATTGAACTGTAATTGTTTGTCCAGCGGAACTAGTAAATGGTGTAATTGTTCCAGATCCACTATAGGAGGCAATTAATGTTCCTGCAGTACCTGTGCCATTATATATTCGGAGATAATCATAATTAGCCTCAGTTGCATATGTTCCTGTCAATGAAATTACAGAAGTAGAGCCTAGGTTATTGTTTAAAACAATATAACCATTTGCATTAATTGTATAATCAGTTGAAGCACCGGCATGGTCATAAATTAAAGTACTTGTTCCACAAGCTACAGATGATGAACCTGAGATAGGAATATTATTTGCAACTACTGCAGTAACCTGCACAGGTGCAGAGGTACCGGTAGTAACACCCGAGCAAGTAACTATACATCTGTACCAAGTAGTTGCTGATACAGTAGGTACATAAGTAGCTGCTGAAGTTCCAACATTTGTCCAAGCTCCAGTATTAGTAGGTCCACTTTGCCATTGGTAGGTGAGTCCTGATCCCGTTGGAGGCGTTGAAAGTGAAAGATTTACAGTAGATCCTGTTGCAACACTTGCGGAGGAAGCGACGGTGTTACCTGGAGATGGAATGCCTGAACAAGCTGTCGGGGGGGGTGCCGATGCCCTGCTTACTGCCAAAGTATGGCACGCTGCATCAGTTCCACACGCAGAATTCGTATTCACAATTTGCACATAAGTACCTGCAGTTGTTGATGTCCAATTTAAAGGTGAATTTCCTTGAGCAATTACGGTTCCCGATGCACTACCTAAACGAATAGTTAGCCAATTTCCAGAACCGCCAGTGCCGGTGGAGGTATAAGCTGTTGCCGCAGGTACAGATGTGATTGTGGAATGCTCCCCTGCATAAGCACAGGATGTTAAAGTAGTTGTTGCCCCAGGTTCTGGTGCTACACCAGTACCGTAAACAGTAGTACTAGTACATGCAGTAGGCGCTGGACAAGAAGCAGAGCCAGTAGATCCACCTGTTGTTGCAGTTCCTGCTACAGGCTGAACCAAGGCAATTACCACTGTCCCAGCGGGATTATCTACTCTAATTCTCCTCTCACTTAACCATGAACCAGCAGTAGTATTATAAACTCTGATGGTCTGGCCTGCAGAAGCTGTAAAAGTAAAGTTTGCAGGGCCAAAACCAGATGATAATGTTATGTCGGTTAATACTACTGTTCCGTTGACTGAAACAGAAACCGCACCGCCATTCCAGCCATCACCATATGTGTCGGTAAGTTGAATTGTGTGTGTACACTGCCCCGCAACACTCCCCCCTAAAAACAACAAAAAAGCAACAATCCCCGCACTACGGAGGATAAATTTCTTAAATAAATTTTCAGTTTGGTTCGTTGCGGTTGATACGCTCAACTTCACGTTCGACGCGCTTTCTGCGCGAGATAAAAAAGAATACAATGACTTCATGCCAGTTGCGATTTAGTTAAGAATTTTAGTTATCGGTATGTGACAATTTTAAGAAAGTGTTCGCTTTCAAAGAATCGCTTTGTTCAAATATAGAGGGAAATGAGAAAACAAAATTCTTTTTAACAAAAAAAAGTTGTGATTCGGGGTAAGATTATTTCGGTTGCGAAATCTTCCAACGACCCTTTCGAAGAACCTTTCAAAGAATCTACACCGTAATCGCTCTGACCCCTGGCAATTCAATGCCTTCAAGAAATTCAAGCATAGCACCGCCGCCGGTGCTGACGTATGACACGTCGTTGGCAAGGCCAAACTGATTAATAGCGGCTACTGAATCGCCGCCGCCGACTAACGTGAATGATCCGTTCTTCGTGGCTTCAACCAAGGCGTTAGCAACGGCAATTGTGCCCGCTGCAAAGGCCTCCATCTCGAACACACCCATTGGGCCATTCCACAATACTGTTTTAGACTGAGCAATAATGGTTGCGAAATGCTCGCGCGACTTCACTCCTATATCCAATCCCATCCATCCCGATGGAATATTCGCTATGCTGCACTCCTTGTGATTCGCATCGGCCGCAAAGGCGTCTGCAATAATAGCGTCGGTTGGCAAATACAAATTCACATTCTTGTTGCGCGCCATTTCCATCAACTCCAACGCCAAGGCTAACTTGTCGTCTTCCACCAATGAACTGCCCACCTTGCCCTGTTGAGCTTTAATAAACGTGAACGCCATGCCTCCACCAATGATGATGTTGTCTACGGCATTCATTAAATTTTCTAGAATAGCAATCTTACTGCTGACCTTGCTTCCGCCTATGATAGCGGTAACTGGAGAAGCATTGCCGTTCAAGACACGATCAATACTTTTCACTTCGTCTTCCATTAAATAACCGAAATATTTATCGGTTGGAAAAAATTTCGCTATCACAGCCGTCGATGCGTGCGCGCGATGTGCCGTACCGAAGGCATCGTTCACATACACATCTCCCAACTCAGCCAACTGTCCGGCGAAGAATTCATCTCCACCTTCTTCTTCCTTATAGAAACGTAAATTTTCCAACAACAGAATTTCTCCTGCCTTCATTTTCTCTACCGCATGCTTCGCTTCTTCACCCACACAATTTCCAGAAAATGCAACGGGCTTGCCCAATACATTCGATACTTCTTGTTGAATGTGTCTCAACGAAAATTTATCTTCCGGACCTCCCTTCGGACGGCCTAAGTGCGACATCAAAATCACCTTCGCTCCGTCTGAAGAAAGC
>JBIKVX010000139.1:0-5764 GCA_044356625.1 Flavobacteriales bacterium
TGGCAAAATGACAATCATTGACGGTGATATTGTAGATCCTACAAATAGAAATCGTCAACTCCCTGCCTTAGCTACGAATCATGGTGAATCGAAAGTAGAGATCATGGCTGAACGAATTCGCGCGATTAATCCAGAAATAGAATTAACGGTAGTAAAAGAATTCGTAAATCCGACAATGGTCGAAGAGCACTTGAAAAGTAAGCCCGACTTTTTAATTGATGCCATTGATAGCATTACCCCTAAACTCACATTTATTCGCATGGCGTTTGATTGCAATATCCCATTGGTAAGTAGTATGGGTGCGGGCGCGAAGTTGGATCCTACGAAACTTCAAGTTGTAGATATATCAAAGACCTACAACTGTCCCTTCGCCCAACAAATAAGAAAGAATTTAAAATCGATTGGAATTCGGAAGGGAGTAAAAGTAGTATTCAGCCCTGAACTTCCAATTAAAGAAAGCCTTATGCTTACAGATGGGAAGAATTATAAGAAGTCGGCATATGGAACCATATCCTACATGCCGGCTACTTTCGGAAGCGTGGTCGCCTCAGTTGCAATCAGAGATCTAATGCAAGCTTAGTCGTACTTCGGCTTCTTGTCGCGCTTTTCAGCTTTCTTTTCTTTAGCTGTTTTTGTAGGAACTTTTTTCTCTTCCTTTTTAACGTCTTTTCCTTTTCCCATGATGTGTGTTATTAATGGTTAACGATTCGAATTTAAGGTGAAATTTTTATTTCAACTCAAAATCTTTGAAATCGAATCCAGGACTGACCTGACAACCCACCAAACAAAACTCAGAATAAGAGGCCAAACGGGCTCCAAACCAAATGCCCGCGGGCACAACGTGCTGAAGTACTTCGCCATTCAAAATGTCTTTCCCCAGTCTTGTTATCTGTTCATTTCCCTCTGAATCGAGTTCAATAATTTCCAACGTTTGTCCGTCATGGAAGTACCAAATCTCTTCACTCTTTATGCGGTGAAGCGCAGAGGTTTGTCCCTTTTCAAGAAGAAAATAAATACTAGTGCAGATGGAACGCTTCCCTTCAAATCCTTCAAACTGAAAAGTCTTTTCACTTCGAAAGTTTTCTTTGTAATAGCCACCCTCTGGATGTGGGAGCATATTTAATTTTTTTACGTAGAGTTCGGCAGACATTGAATTGTGATTTTTGTCAATATTACGAAAGCATCTCGTTGCTTTCAGTTTTGCGCATTATGTTTTTTCTTGAAATCGAGATGAAAGAGATTTGTTGAGATAACTCCGTAATTAATAGAAAAAATACAAGAAAACCGTTGACGTTGGAGGTCATTTATGAGTTACTTTTGAAGTAATATAATTAATATTAATATTCCACATGAAAAAATCTGTAAAAATTTGGTTGATAGCAGGAGGCTCAGCGCTTGTTTTGGGCTTGGTTGCGTTGTTCTGGTATTTGGCAATGACGAACAACAAGGAGCTGATTGCTCGAATACCAAAGGATGCTGCAATGGTATTCAAGGCAGATATCAAAAGCCTTGCTGAAAAGGCTGAATTTAAACAATGGAAAGATCTTGCCATGTTCAAGGAAATTGAAAAAGAGTCAGAGGCTTTTAACAAGGTTCTCGATGAGCCTAAACAAAGCGGAGTAAACTTCATGCAAAATGCCTATGGCTTTGTTGGCCAAAGTGACGAACCTTACGGAGGAATTATTTTCGGTATAAAAGATCCAAAAGATTTTGAAAAGACCGTTGCTAAAATGGATGAAAAAGTAGAAATACAAAAGACAGATGGTCTATATACAGCAGAATTGGATAAGGGTGATGTCGCCTTGGTTTGGGACAAGGATGTGGCGTTGTTGTATTTCAAAAATGCAGACAATGTGATGGAAAAGGCAAAGCAAATTTTCTCTCAAGACGAAGACATGAGCATGTTGGAAAACGATTCTTACATGGATTATGAGTCTCTTGATGCTGACCTTGGGACTTATTTGAACATGAAAAAATGTAAGGATTTGGTTAGTGAAATGAGCGGAGTAAATAAAGATCAATTCCAATCAATGGATAAGGTCGAGGGTATTGGAATGACAGTTCTTTTTGAAGATAATCAGATGCTGGTTGACGCAACCTATTATCCCGTAGAAGGTGCAACGGAAGAAGAAATTTCAATGATGAAAGATGAGGAGCTTTCGGCCGATTTGGTGAAACTTATTTCACCAACACAACCCAAAGGATTCTACGCAGCAAATATGAATCTAGATAAAATCTTGGGCATTTATCCTCAGCTTAATACTGAAATGCAAAAGGAAGGTTTTTCTCTCGATGAATTTAAAAATGGTTTGACCGGTGAAATGTCTGTGGCTTTGATTGATGTTAAAAATATGGAGACAGAAATAGAAGTTCCAGATTACAGCAATTATGACCCATACAGTGCGTATGGTTATCCAATGAAAAAAGAGATCGTTAATCGCTTGACACCAATCGTTAAAATGAATTTTGGTGTAAAGGACCGCGGGATGATTGAAAGTGTTATTTCCAGATTTGTATCGAAAGTGAATGAGCGGGATATGGAAAGAAATAGGGAGAGGATGGATCAATATAGGTATGATTCCATTCCCTATGATATGGTGCAAGAGCCAAGAGTAAAGCGATACCAATACAATAGTCTTGAAGTGCTGGAATTAGAGGGAGTGAAATTGTTTTTCAAATACGAAGGGAACTACCTTTCAATTTCGAATAGCGAGTCTGCTTTTAGTTCACAAAGTTTTAAATGGGATGAAGACACCGAGGAAATGCTATCAGAAATGCCTGGAGCTGGATTTATGGATTTGAATTATAGAAGTTATCCAGATTTTGAAAGAGAAAATGCAAGAGACTTTCAGGAAGCCAGAAGCTTCTTGGAGATGTTCAACAATATGAGGTTTTCTTCGGATGGATTAACGATGCATTTTGAAATGAATTTCACTGAAAGTGAAGATCACATTCTATGGCGCATGATGAAAACCATTGACGCGAAATTTGTAGAAAACAAAAACAGATACTAATTAATTTGTAGAGTAATTCACTACATCAATTTGTAAATTACCATTGAGAGCTACAGTAATCTGTAGCTCTTTTTGTGTTGGATAAATCCCACTTATTTGCAAATTATTGAGCACCCCTTTTAAATTAACGCCAGGCATTAATTCGCCATTGAGTTGTTTTTCAATTTCTGTTTTTGCAGATTGAAGAGTAGGCGTAAGGTCTATATTGCAGGCACTTTGTATGGTTTGTGCTAATTTGGTTTGAAAGACATCAACTCCCGCATTCATAAGAAGGTGTTTCGATTCGCTATCGACTTCGACAGAACTAACACTCATTTTGTTTGTGGCAAGGTCTATATTGGGGGTTAATGCAAGGAAAAATTTACAGTTTTTATACTTCTTGAATCCAACCTTCATGTCACACAAAACTTCGACTTGAATTTTTTGATTGCCCAATCCAGAAAGTGCTAAATGGTTAACAGTAATACTTTTCTTTTTATCATCACTTTCAAAAGTGGTTCCTGCAGACATCTCATTTACTTTCGCGGTTAAACTCTCATAGCTCGATTTAATTGGCATTTGAATAACAAATCCAGAAGTCAAATCGTTCTGCACTTTCAAAGGCGGAAGTGGCGGTACAACTGCGTTTGTATTTTTATCCAGACTCATTACAGGGGTTGCATCTATTCCTAAATTCACTTGAAGAATATTTCCATAACCATTCATAGGCCCTAGGTTGAAATTTGTCGCGTTAAAGGTCAGATAGCCGTAACCAGGAATTTCCATTTGACTATTCAATTGCTTCCAAGCCTCGTCTGCATAGCTTTTAAAGTCGACCTGCAGACATTGTTGGTCTATGTATTTGCAGACGTCTACAAGGGCAGGTTGCATGGCTTTCATTATTTCCCCTGTCATATCAATCTTGAGAAATGTAAGTTCACAAGGATCCTGAGGATTCAATTTGGAAAGAGATGTTGAGGTGACGAGTTGATAGTTTTCATTCATTGAAAGATTGGTGGAAAATTCGATTTCAACACGTCGTTTCGATTCTCCTCCACTTCCGCAGGAAAATGGAATACGCGGGTGAACACAATTTCCCCAAATACAGCCAGTACAATAATTACCTTCAATCCCGTACCAGGCTTTCGTGCCTACTACGAATTTATTTCCAGCGACATAACCGTTTAAGTTTTCTCGAAAAACATCGTACTTCGCTTGCGGGCCATCACATGCACCAAAGGAGGCCATGTAAGGCCATTCTGGATTTCGAATAACAGGCGATGAAGATTCATTCGCGAATTTTAAGATGGGGTCAATGGAAATGTTTATTGGTATATTGATGTGCGATACGCTTTGGGGAGGGCCCGTAGGTATTTCAATTTCGGCCATTTCAGGAAGGGGCGCAGTTATTTTACAGGATGCTAACGACAGCACAATAAATGACAAAACGAATAAATGAAAAGGTGTTTTTTTGGAAATCATAGTTTGAAGATATTTCATGGTAAAATTACAAGTGATTGTGCCTTATTTTCGTTTCAAATTATTAACTATGAAATCACTTCGACTTTTACTTGTTTTATCACTGTTTGCTTTTTCTGGAAAAATATTTTCTCAAGGCTTTCCAATTTCTGTCATTGTTTCAAACGCAGATTGCGCTGTAACAGTTACCGGTACTTATGCCGATTCTTTAACCGGTGCAAGCGGAACGTTCCAACTATTTGCTGCTGATCCATCTGGAAGCTCATTTACGGGCCTTATCGCGATAAATACTTTTATGACGAATTACATTGTTACCGTGTGTGCAACAGATTGCAATGGAATTACCAATTGCGCTTCAGGTCCGATGGTTCCTGGTACTGTAACGACATTCAACATTGACATGGGTAATGGAGGTGGAGTAATTGACAATGACGGAGACGGTTTCAGCAGTTTCGCTGATTGTAACGATAACAACGCTGCGATTAATGCGAACGCAACGGAAGTATGCGATGGCATAGATAATAATTGTGACGGTGTTGTAGACGAAGGATGTTCAACAGGTGGTTGTACAACTGATATCGTTTTGGTTGCTGATTCTTTGATTTCAGATCCATTTAACGTAGTAATTTATATGCCTGGAGCAAACAGCGCTATGGGAACATACATTTGGAGTTTTGGTGATGGCAATACTGCAACAACAATGTTTCCAACTTGGCAATATACAGAGATTGGCACTTACACCGTTTGTGTTACTGTGGCTTTTCCAGATGGTTGCACGGCAACAGATTGCGTTACTTTCACAGTTAACGCAGACGGATCAACTACTCCAGGTGGAATTAATTCGCAAGGCTTCACCTTGAATGTTGTTGGAACCATGCCAAGCCCGAATGCAGTTGCTGAAATTTCTTCTGCAAACGATTTCATGCTTTTCCCAAATCCAGTTTCTGAATCAGCAACCATTCAATGGAACGCTACTTCAACTGAGCAAGGAAGATTAGATATCTTCAATGCACAAGGACAAATCATTTCTACAGAGCGTTACAACGTATCTGCAGGCGCTCAACAAGTTCAGTTGAACACACAGTCACTTTCTGCCGGAATGTACATTGTTCGCAGTGTATCGAACGCAGGTGCTGTTCGCCAAACAACATTTGTAAAGTAATTCGTAAGATTTTATTTTATGTGGAAGGGTCGACCGTTGGTCGGCCCTTTTTTGTTCGCTTATGAATAAGTCTCATGTTAAAGAATTCGGAGATGAATGAAGGTGTTACCACGAATCGTAAGAACAAGGC
>JBIKVX010000141.1:0-5743 GCA_044356625.1 Flavobacteriales bacterium
GCAGACTAGTTCTTTCAACAATCCACAGACCATGCACGGTTTCGGATTGGGTGACTTGAACAACGATGGATTTGTTGACGTTTACGCAGGTTATGGTAACTCAAACGGTTACGTAACTCCAAGTAACGTTGCAGACCGTCTTCAAATCAACGGTGGAAACAACAACCATTGGGTAGGTTTCCATTTGGAAGGTGTAATGTCAAACAAAAATGCTGTAGGCGCTATCGTGGAAATTCACGGTGCTTGGGGAACTCAAGTGCGTGAGGTTCGTTCAGGAGTGAGCTACGGTATTACAAACTCGAACATCTTAAACTTCGGTATCGGTTCTGAAACTTCTATCGATTACGCTGTTATTCACTGGCCTGCTGGAGGAACAACAGTTATCCCAAATCCTGGAACCGATCAGTACCACAACTTCGTTGAAGTTGATTGTACTGCTCCAGTTGCTTCAATTACTGCTGCAGGTAACACACAATTGTGCGTAGGTCAGACAGTAGATTTAACAGCATCAGCCTCAGGAAGTAGCTTCATTTGGAGCAACGGTGCGACTACAAGCACAATCACTGCAAGTGAGCCAGGTTTGTACACCGCAATTGCATACGATGCAAGCGGATGTGCTTCAAACTCAAATACAATTACTGTTTCGGTTAATTCAGATGTAGCAACTCCAACAATCGCTGCTGTAGGAGCTCTTGATTTCTGCGAAGGAACTTCTGTGCAGTTGACTGCTTCTGAAGGTGTAAGTTACTTGTGGAGCAATGGAGCAGAAACGCAAACGATTGATGCTACATTGCCGGGCCAATACACTGTTCAAGTAGAAGGCGGATGCGGATTCGCAACTTCTACTGCAACAACAGTTGTGGTATACGACGCTCCAGCTGCTCCAACTGCAGTTGACGTAACAATTGGTGCTGCTGGTGTAACAGCTGATTTAACAGCTACAGGAACTAACCTGCAGTGGTATGACGTTGCAACAGGCGGATCTCCAATCGCAACAGGTTCAACATTTACTACTCCATCGATTACAGTTTCTCCGACTTCTTATTGGGTTGAAGATGTTGCAACTTTCGGTGGTGCTGCAGGCAACGGCGGTAAGGTAATCAACGATGCGGGTGCATACTTTGCAAATACCCCAACTAACTTCAACAAGTTCGACGCATTAGAAGATGTTATTTTGGATAGCGTTTTTGTATTCTCTAACGCTGCTGGTGCTCGCACTATTGAAGTTGTTGATGCTAACTTAACTGTTATTGCATCTGCAACAGTTACTATTCCGAATGATTCTGTTTATGTTCCTTTGAACTTCTTCATTCCAGCTGGAACTGGATACGGATTGAGAACATCAACAGGTAACCCTGGTTTGTGGAGAGATCGTGACATCACTGTTGCTTCTCCATACGATTACCCATATGATGTAAACGGATTAATCAGTATCACAGGTACTACAGTTACCAACGGTAACCAAAACCAAGACGGTGACAACTATTACTATTTCTTCTACAGATGGCATGCACACACTCCTTCTTTCGACTGTCCAAGTCCAAGAGAAGAAGTTGTTATCTCAATTGTTGGTGTTGAAGAGTTAGAGACTATTTCTAACGTAGTGGTTTTTCCAAATCCTGCTACTGACCACTTAACTGTTCGCTTGAATAGCACAAAGGGCGGTGCAATGAATGTAAACTTAATCGATGCCGTAGGTAAAATGGTTCAAGTGAATCAAGTTACTGTAAGCACAGGAACTCAAAATATCGAGCTTAACCTAAACGGTATTGCTCCAGGTATTTATGAATTGCAAATGGTGAAAGATGGCAAAGCATCTTCTTCACGCATCGTAGTTCGCTAAGAGACTTTTTAGCAGAAGAGAAGGGGCCGAGCAATCGGCCCCTTTTTTATTTGTCAGTGTTCGCTGACAGGTTGTCTTAAAGCCGCAAGTGGCATATTGGTTGAAAGAACCACCGAAAATTATCAAACTATGAGACAAGGAAATATTTCAGTTCAAACCGAAAACATTTTTCCAATTATTAAAAAATTCTTGTATTCAGATCATGAGATCTTTTTACGAGAGTTAGTGAGTAACGGGGTAGACGCCTGTCAAAAAGCAAAAACATTGAGTAGCCTAGGCGAATTGAAAGAAGGCGCAGAGAACTATCGTGTTGAAGTAATTTTGAATGAAAAAGACAAAACACTGACCATTCGCGACAACGGAGTGGGAATGTCGGAAGAGGAAGTTGACAAGTACATCAATCAGATTGCCTTCAGCGGTGCTGAAGAATTCGTTAGTAAATATCAAGACGCACAAATCATTGGGCACTTCGGTTTAGGTTTCTATTCCGCATTCATGGTGGCGAAAGAAGTGGAGATTATTTCGAAGTCTAGAAAAGAAGCTCCAGCTGTGAAATGGGTGTGCGACGGTTCGCCGAATTTCACCATGGAAACAGTTGAAAAAGAAACCTTCGGAACCGATATCATTCTTCACATTGCAGACGACTCAACTGAGTTTTCTGAAAAATCTCGTTTGGAAGGAATTCTAAACAAATACTGTCGCTTCATGCCAATAGAGATTGTGTTCGGTGAAAAGACTGAGCACATTGAAGATCCAAACGGAGAGGTCGACGACAAAGGAAACGCGAAGCGGGTTGAGACAACAGTAGATAACGTAATCAATTCAACTTCTCCTTTGTGGATGAAGAAACCAGCCGATCTTCAACAAGAAGATTACGATAATTTCTACCGCGAATTGTATCCGTATTCCTTCGAAGATCCGTTGTTCCACATTCACATCAACGTAGATTATCCTTTCAACTTAACCGGAATTTTATTCTTCCCGAAGTTGAAGGCGAACATGGAAAACAACCGCAACAAGGTTCAGTTGTATTGCAATCAAGTCTTCATCACAGATGAGGTAAAGAACATTCTTCCTGACTTTCTTACCTTGCTGCACGGTGTTATTGATTCTCCGGACATCCCGTTAAACGTGTCCCGCAGCTATTTGCAAGAAGACGGAAACGTGAAGAAGATTTCAGCACACATCACCAAGAAAGTTGCAGATAAGTTGAACAGCATGTTCAACGCAGACCGCAAAGACTTCGAAGAGAAATGGGACGATATCTCTGTATTCATTCATTATGGAATGTTGTCAGAAGAGAAGTTCAACGAGAAGGCGGCTAAATTCAATCTATTCAAAACAACCGACAGCGAATATTTCAATTTGGAAGAATTGAAAACGAAAGTGGAAGGTCTTCAGAAAGACAAAAACGGAAATACTGTGGTGCTATACAGCAACGACAGTCAAGCGCAAGATTCTTTCATAGCATCAGCGAAAGATCGTGGGTATGTGGTGATTGAAATGAACTCACCTTTAACGCCGCATCTGATTTCGCAAATTGAATCGAAAGATCAAACGTTGAAGTTCAAGCGTGTGGATAGCGATGTGTTAGACAAGCTGATTGAAAAGGAAGAGAACACAGCGTCATTGCTCACCGAAGAAGAAAAGACAGCGTTGAAGCCTTTGTTTGAAGAGAACCTCGATACAAAGTCTTTCAATGTGAGTTTTGAAAACATGTCTTCAACGGAAGCTCCAGTAACTATTACACAAAACGAGTTCATGCGTCGCATGAAAGAGCAAAGCGCATTGGGCGGTGGCGGAGGTATGAATTTCTACGGAGAGCTTCCAGATAGCTACACGATTGTGGTAAACTCGAACCATCCGTTAATGCAGAAGATCAATGCCGACAAAGAAGCGGGTAAAGGAATTGCGCAGCAAGCCGTTCAGTTGGCCATGCTTTCAAAAGGTATTTTGAAGGGCGCTGAATTAACCAAATTCATTCAAGCCAACTTCGAGTCATTAAATAAATAATTTGCTTAACAAGAAAAAAAGGAACAACTTCGTTCAACAATAAAAAGAAATGAAATCAAATAAAGTGTTAATCGCTCTGCTCGCAGTAGTCGGAGCAATAGTAGTCAGCTTTGGTATTTTCTATTTGTATGGCACAAGTGTGATCTCAGAAGCTGCAGATAAGCAAGAGAATGTCGATATGAAATGGGGAAATGTTCAGTCGGCGTATGATAAAAAAGCGAAGTTAATTCCCGATTTGGTTGCAACGGTAAAAGGAGCATCTGCCAATGAAGAAAAAATATTAACGGAAGTAACGAATGCACGTGCAGGAATAAAGAACGCAACAACCCCAGAGGAAATTCAGCAACAAGGGAGCATTATTAATAGGAATATTCAAGTAGTGTTTGAAAAATACCCTGAGATTAGAAGCACGGATAATTTTAAAATGCTACAAATTCAATTAGAGGGTGTTGAGAACGAAATTAAAACAGAACGCGATTATTACAACGAAGCGGTTAAGCAATTCAACAGTTACGTGCGTGGATTTTGGAAGCACAAGGCGCTTGGATTAGTTGGAAACGACGATGAAGAATTCAAGGTTCGCAAGATGTTTGAAGCAGATGCTGGAAGCGAAAAAGCAACTAATGTTAGTTTCGAATAATGGAGTTTTTCTTCGAAGAAGATTTCTCTATTGAGGTAGAGAAAGCCATTGAAGAAGCAGAGCTGCTCACTTCGGCAGAATTCAAATTGCACATTGAAGAATCGTGTAACGAAGATTTGCTGGACAGAGCAGCTTTTGTTTTTTCAGAACTGGAACTGCACAAGACAGAGAAACGCAATGCTGTTCTCTTGTATGTGAGTGTGAACGACCGAAAGGTGTCGATACTTGCAGACGCCGGAGCGAAGGCGCATTTGCAGGAAGAGATTCTTTCCAATTGTCTTTCAACTTTAATACATGATTTTAAATCGAACAACTACGCTGAAGGGATTCGTTCTTGTTTCCTCGCCATTGCGAACGCTTTAAAATCACATTTCCCTTATCAAGAAAACGACATCAATGAGATCAGTAATAAAGTCAGCCGTTAAATTATTATTCGTTGCTGCTTTGCTCGTCTTTGGCGCAAACGCAAACGCTCAGGATTGCTTTCCTGCTAAGGACGATCGTCGATTGGTTTACGATGGTGGTGGAATTCTTGCGGCTAATGAGGTGCAGTTACTGGAAGACAGTTTGCAGAATTTAGCGCGCACAACAGGAACACAAATTGTTGTGGTGATTGTGCAGGACTTATGCGGATTTGAACCGTATGCTTTCGCCACGAAGCTCGGTGAAAGTTGGGGCGTGGGTCAAGAGAAGCAAGACAACGGAATAGTTTTTCTTATTAAGCCTAAGCAGGCGGGTTCGAAAGGAGAAGCCTTTATAGCAGTGGGTAGAGGATTGCACGGAACCATTCCAGATGCAATCTCTTACACCATTATCGAAAATGAATTTATTCCTTTAGCGAAACAAAAGAAATATTTTGAAGGCATTGCGAAAAGTGTTCAAGTACTTTCCGATTTATCTCGCGGAAAATATCCAGCAAGTGAATATTCTCCTGAAAAGAAAAAGAACAAAGGCGGAATGCTTGGTGCAGTCATTTTCTTTCTTGTCATTGCAGGTGTTTTCTTGTTGTTTAAAGTGAAGAGCACCCGAACATATGCACGAACAAATAATCTTGGTTTCTGGGCGGCATGGGCGTTACTCGCGTCAATGAACACGCGTCACTCGGGATATTACAATTCTTTCCGTGGCGGAAGCGGAGGCTTCGGCGGAGGATCAGGCGGCGGAGGTGGCTTCGGCGGTTTCGGCGGAGGAAGTTTCGGTGGTGGCGGTGCGGGAGGATCTTGGTAATGTTGAATTGACCTATCTTC
>JBIKVX010000006.1:0-20211 GCA_044356625.1 Flavobacteriales bacterium
CTGCAGACCGCTCAATCCAGGCATGTTCTCATCTAAAAAAACGATGTCGAAGAATTCCTTTTTCACCCAATCAATAGCAGATCGTCCGTTGTTCACGGTAGTGAGCACATAGCCCTTTTGTTCAAGGTAAAGAATATGCGGTTTCAGCAATTCAATCTCGTCGTCGGCCCAAAGTATTTTTACAGGATTCATTTTATTTTTTTATGTTGAAAGCAACAGTGCAAATGTCGTAACGAAGTAATGCGAATAAATTGCATGCCCGTAAAAATTATGAAGACTATATTTGTAAGACTAACTTAAACTTCATCATGAAAAAATTTCTTCTCCCGCTTGTTGCAATTCTATTCGCTGGAATGAATGCATTCGCTCAGCCGGGCACTTTAGACCTAACCTTCGATACAGATGGTATTGTTTTGGTAAATCCGACAAATGTTTTTGATAACGCGCAAGACGTGATTGTTTTGGGCGACAATAAAATTTTCATTTGCGGAACTACGGGCATGTTTACCGATTTCGATATGATGGTTGCGAAGTTGAATGAAGATGGAAGCTTCGATACTTCCTTCGCAAACAACGGTATTTTCACACTTGCGAATACAGCTGGATCAGATTTCGCTTACGACATGACTCTTCTTCCCAACGGAAATATTCTTGTTGTTGGTGCTAAAAGCATAACAGCTGCCGATACACAATTCGCTGCTTGGGCCATTAAACCCGACGGAACGCTTGATCCGTCATTCGCCGTGAACGGAGTTTATGAGGACAACCTAGACACTGGTGAAGAATACATCAATCAAGTGCTAATCAACAACAACTTAATTTATTTGGTTGGAAGAAAATTCACGCCTGGATTCAGCTACAATTCCATTGCTGTTCAGTGTTTAGATCTTCAGGGAAATCTAGTTACCACTTTCGGAACAGGAGGAACTGCAACTTTTCAAACAAGCAACACAGACGAGTTTAGTGTAACCGCTGCAACCATTGTTACGGAAGGTGCAATTGCCATTTGTGGAGACAAGTACAATCCAAGTACATTTACTTCAGTGCCAATGATCATGCTCATGACCTTGACCGGAGGGCCGGTTGGTGCTTTCGGAACAAACGGATTGTGGCTAGACGCAACAGGAGGAACTTATTACGACATTGAATATGCAAATTCAAAATTAATTGCTGTTGGAACCAACGGTTCTTCATCAATGGCTCGCAGACATAACATTGATGGTTCTTACGATACTTCTTTCGGAACCAGCGGAACATTTGCTAACGCGGTGGGTGGATACAGCGCATTCTACGATTGCACATTGGGCGCAGATAACAAATGGTACGCTTGCGGAACAACAAGTTCTGGATTCATGGTTCGCGACTTTGTTGCCACGCGATTCAGCAACGACGGCGTGTTAGATGCAACTTGGGGAGGAACAGGGAACGTTGTGACTTCGCTTGGAGATTCTTTTGATGATTCATACGGAATTGGACTTCAGCTCGACGGCAAAGTGGTTTGCGCGGGACTTACTTCACAGCCCGGTGGAAATGACATGGGTGTTGTGCGCTATCAAGGCGACAACGGAATCATTTATGTTTCAGGTTGCACGAGTACTGACGCTTGTAACTTCGATCCCGCTGCAAATGTCGAAAACGGTACCTGCTACTTCATCGGAGATCCTTGCGACGACGGATTAGCCACAACAGATAACGACGCTTACAATTTTATTTGTATTTGCGAAGGAGTAAGCAGTGTGGAAGAAAGCAATGCATTCGGTCTGACTATTTTCCCAAATCCTTCGCTCAATGAAATTACTTTAACAAGTGATTTTGTTGGAAATGGAACGGTTAGTATTGTAGACATGACTGGTCGTGTGGTGCTTCAAAACAAAATGGTCATCACTGCTTCGCAACGCATAAACATTCAAGACTTAACGAATGGAATTTACTCGTTGGTTGTAACTGTTGACCAAAAACAATCTGTTGTTTCATTCGTGAAAATATAATTGATGCTAGACAAAATTCCTGATTACATTCCCTATACCCTTCTTGCACTTTTTTCTGTTGGTATAGGTTTTTACCTCTTCAAAGACACCGTGCGTTTTGCATTTAAAAGCATCAAAACAGCAGGACGCATTGTTAATTGGATGAGCGCCTCCGAAGGAGGTAAACGATACTTCTACCCCGTTATTGAATATACACCAACGGGTGGAGAGACTTTGAGGATAAGAACGGAAGATCGATGCGAAAACGAACCCTTGTATGCAGTTGGAACAGAGGTTCGTGTAAAATACGATTCGAGTAACTTCAAAACCATTCGTGTCGAATACCCTAAAAAAACTTCCTAACGAATACTTGTTTGTTAGAAAAGTTTTTCTTGAAACTTGATAAGGGAAGAAAAGACTAATTTGCGGTCTTATGTGGGATTTCATTCAAAGCATTACTAACCCAGAGCAAATTTTGCACATCGGCGGTCTCGCGCTAGTGCTCATTATTCTATTTGCTGAAAATGGAATCATCATCGGATTTTTCCTTCCTGGTGATTCACTCTTGTTTTTCACTGGTCTTATATCGTCTACCCAACCACAACTTTTAGATACTCCCATTTTCAACCTTCTGTTGTACATGTCTCTTGCCTCATTGGCTGGCTGCTTGTTCGGATATTACTTTGGTTGGCGTGTAGGGCCCGCTATCTTCAACCGGAAAGACTCATTTCTTTTCAAAAAGA
Organism: Flavobacteriales bacterium; assembly: GCA_044356625.1. Taxonomy (GTDB): domain Bacteria; phylum Bacteroidota; class Bacteroidia; order Flavobacteriales_D; family Sanyastnellaceae; genus CAIZGX01. The sequence continues at coordinate 2,711 of JBIKVX010000006.1, forward strand.
AGTATGTCGAAGTAACCCGCACATTCTATGAAAAGCACGGCGGAAAGACCCTCGTGCTAGGGAAGTTTCTTCCATACATACGAACATTTGCACCAATTTTAGCCGGAGTTATTCGCGTGCCGTTCAAGTCGTTTGTAGGTTACAACGTATTAGGAGCCATTGCTTGGGTTTCATCACTTACACTCTTAGGTTATTTCTTGGGAGAAGAATTTCCTGGAATTAAAGACTACCTTGAGTACATTATTCTTGGATTCATTTTATTAACGAACGGATTCGTTGTACGTGCTTATTTGAAAGAGCGCAGAAAATCTAAAGCAAAAGAAAGCGAGGTCATCGATTGACCTGCTTATCTTTGCACCATGGAAAATTTCGATGTCGTTGTTGTTGGCGCGGGTCCAGGCGGATATGTAGCCGCTATTCGTTGCGCTCAGTTAGGTATGAAAACCGCATTGGTTGAGCGTTATTCAACACTTGGAGGAACTTGTTTAAACGTGGGATGTATTCCTTCGAAAGCCCTTTTAGACTCCAGCGAGCACTATCACCAAGCGGTTCATACGTTTGAAGCACACGGAATTGATTTAGGTTCAAAACCGAAAGTGAATTTGACACAAATGGTGAAGCGTAAGCAAGACGTGGTAGACCAAACAACAAAGGGCATTGATTATTTGATGAAGAAAAACAAAGTGACTGTTCTTCACGGACACGGTACGTTCACTTCTTCAACCACCCTTTCCATTGCGAAAGCAGACGGAACAAACGAAGAGGTAAGCGGAAAGAATTTCATTATCGCTACCGGATCTAAACCAGCGAACTTACCTTTCATTCAAATAGATAAAAAACGTGTTATTACTAGCACCGAAGCGCTGAAAATGGAAGAAGTTCCAAAACACTTGATTGTGATTGGTGGTGGTGTAATTGGACTTGAATTGGGAAGCGTTTATGCGCGTCTGGGTTCGAAGGTGAGTGTGGTTGAATTCATGGACGGAATTATTCCAACCATGGATAAAACTATGGGGAAAGAACTTCAAAAATCATTAACTGCTATTGGTTTCGAATTCTTCCTTTCTCACAAAGTGAAGGAAGTGACTGCGAAAGGAAAAACCGTTGCCGTTAAGGCAGACAACGCAAAAGGAGAAGAGCTTACCCTAGAAGGTGACTACGTTCTTGTTTCGGTTGGAAGAAAGCCATACACAGATAACTTAGGATTAGATAAAGCAGGTGTTCAAGTAGACGAGCGCGGAAGAATTGCTACGAACGATCACCTTCAATCGAGCGTTCCGAACATCTACGCAATCGGCGATGTAGTGAAGGGCGCTATGCTTGCGCACAAGGCAGAAGAAGAAGGAACATTTGTGGCTGAAGTTATTGCCGGACAAAAACCGCACATCAACTACAACTTAATTCCAGGTGTTGTTTACACATGGCCTGAAGTTGCGAGTGTTGGATATACTGAAGAGCAATTGAAAGAAATGGGCAAGAACTACAAAGTAGGAAGCTTCCCATTCAAAGCGAGCGGAAGAGCTCGTGCGAGTATGGACACAGACGGATTGGTGAAAGTATTGGCCGACAAAGACACCGATGAAATTTTAGGCGTTCACATGATTGGTCCGCGTTGCGCAGACATGATTGCTGAAGCCGTTGTGGCTATGGAATTCCGTGCTAGCGCGGAAGACATTGGTCGTATTTCTCACGCTCACCCAACATTCACCGAGAGCTTCAAGGAAGCGGCGTTGGATGCGACGGCGAAGCGCGCGATTCACATTTGATCCGTAGGATTTTTCTTTTTCCCACCACCGAAGTAGGTTCCGATAGACCATGAGCGTTCCATGAAGGTAATGGCTTGTTGAGCGCGTGCGTTTTTGTCGCCGTCTTCCAACATGATGTCACCTAAATACGATCTTCCGAATTGTGCGCCCACTTGTGCAAAGAAATGTTTGCCCACCTCCATGCGAAGTCCAGATGAAGCGCTCCAGCCCCATCCTGCAAGGTGAAGCTTATTCAAGTGACGTTCACCATAAAACGTGAAGTCGGTCCAAGGCAAGAAGAATCCAAGGTTTCCTGAACACCACATGTACAAACCACATTTATTGGTTTTGTTTCTCCATACTGGAGCGCGGTATTCAGCAGCAGCGCGAACAAAATTGAAGCCGTTACTGTGATGGAAATCCATGAAGCTGTTGGTAAACAAAATCTGTTGATTGTTGAAATTCCCGGTGAATTCTTGTCCGGAAAACTTCGTACTGTCTATGAACCCGTTTAAGATGCACGTCTGCCTAGGTGTTAAACGATATTTCATATGATCCCAACCCAACGAAACTGAAAACTGATCTGTAATGAAATGTCCAACCCGAGCATTGAATTGCGGAACACTGATACTTTTTATATTGAAGTACACATTCGGGTCATACTTCGAAGGCATATCAGTGGCGCTTACTTCTTTCAACTCGAAATCGTATCCCTCTCCCTTGAAATGAATGTAGCTTCTCAAGTAAGAAGCTCTATTGTAACCCCAGTAGATATAATTCTGCCCCTTGCGGTCGGAAACCCCGCCCCATGAAGACTGTGGCTCGTTTGAACTCTGAGCGAAAGTTGTTATGCCCATAAAGACAAACATGAAAACAAGAAGATTTTTCATAAACTGAAATAATTTGCAGCAAATGTAATTGCTTAACCATGAACCACACCGCATTAGGAAAAAAAGGCGAAGCCCAAGCGCTAGACTTTTTAAAGAAAAAAGGATACAAGGAAGTCGCGATGAATTGGCGAATAGATCCCTATGAAATAGACTTAATCATGATTGATCATGATTATCTCGTTTTTGTTGAAGTAAAAACCCGCAGCACCGACGCCTTCGGTAATCCGCTAGACGCGGTGAATCCGCGGAAGCGACAGAAGTTGATTCGTGCAGCGCACTTGTTCATTGTGCTTCACAACTATTCGCTAGAACCTCGGTTCGACGTGATTTCTATCGTAGAACAAGAAAACGCCTCTACAAAAATCTTTCATTTCGAAGAGGCGTTTTATCCTATTGCTAAATAAGTTAACTCCCTCGGATCAATCGAAACGAGTTTCGATCAATCTCTTCGAGATCAATCCGACTTCGTCGGATCAAAGTTTCACTACTTGTTTTCTTAAAGAACCTTCTTCCATTTGCAATTCAAGAATATAATTTCCTGAAGACAAATTAGAAAGATCAAGCACAGCGTTTCCATTCGCCACGCGTTCTGTAAGAACTAGTCTTCCTGAAAGATCTCGAATGGAAAGGTTTGCAGTTTCAGTTGTGTTGTTCCATTGAACATTCAATACATCGGTAACCGGATTCGGATAAATATTCAATTGGTCTTCCAGTGCTATTTCTTCCACCCCTACGTTCACTGTGATCATATCAGATGTTATAACGCAACCGTAGCTATTGGTAACCTGCACAGCATAAACTCCGTTTGGCGGGCTAATCAAATAATAAGTAATAGCGCCTTGCAAAAGCATTCCATTGTAGAACCACTGGTAAGTATCGTACGTGTCTGCAACCGACAATTGATCTGCTGCAGCGTTCCAGAAGGCTTCAATTGGTGCACAATACAAATAGGGTTCGCTTGTCGAAGAACATCCGAATTCGTTTTGCACGTAGACCGTGTAATAGCCAGATTCGGTCATGGTTAAACTTGACCCCGATTCTCCCGAGATCAATACACCGTTGTAGTACCAAAAGTAGGTCGGCATGGTGTCGTTAGGGCAGGAAATCACATTGCCCGTTACACTAACCAAAGCATCGGGTTGAGGAAAGACGCTAACACTCGTAGAAGCTGAAATATTAGTCACTTCGCTCAATGCAATGTTAATGGTTCCTGAAGTTCCGTTTCCTGAATTGTATGACTGAGAACCCACTCCAATATTGAAAGAGGATGTTCCTAAATTATCGTCTTGCGTAATGTCATCAGAATCCCAAAACGTAATGGTGTAAGGCGGATTTGAAAGTGTGAAGTTCACGTTGGCATATGAGGCACTTGTTTGATTGGTCACCGTTCCGCTGGTGTATACAGCACTTCCTGCTGCATTATTAACAGTAAAGTATGGGTCAGCAGTACTGAACAAATCATCAGCATCCCCACTCCAGTTCCCGTTTACACCTGCAAGGTTTACAGAAGTAATAACATAGTTCGAAATAACGGTTTGTAGCGCAGCTGTATAGGTTCCTGGAGTAGGATAATTAACAGGTGCAGGATCTGCCCCAGTTCCAGTTTGTCCGTTTCCAAAATCCCATGTATAGGTCGTTAATTGCCCTGCATCTCCGCCGATTGTTGCAACATAATCGACATCCAAAGAACCGCATCCTGCAGACTGATCGAACGTGAAAGTTGATGTTCCTCCAGGCCCTTGCTCAACAATAAGCGTAATAATAAAACTGTCGTTTTGAGTGACTTCAAATCCAAATGCTTCAGCGAGTGCGGTAATGCTAATAACTATGTCATAGGTTCCCGGTAGAACTGGAACACCGCAAAGGGTGGCACAACCGTAATTTTCTCCCTGAGGCGGATAGAAAATTCCATCGGCATCGTTCAATGTAAATTCTAATCCAAATGGTAACCCTGAAACATCGGTAATGGTTAATTGTAACAATGTTGCATTCACACCTGAGCCTGGGTCTGTAACATCCGTAGGGATGAAAAACGTCATCACCTGCTCGTAATACACGCCCGTGGTTGCATTCGGCGGAATAGCTGGACAAATCTGCGGCGTCCCTGTTGTGTTTGTGCAGGTTAGGTCGGGAGTGCAGGTTGGACATTGTGCCTTTGCGGAAATAATTCCAACAAAAAGCACCATTAACAAAGCGTAGATATTTTTCATAGGTAAGCGTTCAAAGTAAGGATTCTTCAAGTTTAAGAATTTTTTTCTACCTGTGCAATGCTTTCCTTCAGAATTGCACAAAAGAGAATATATCTTCGCGTACAATATGAAACAATCTCTTTCCAGAAAATTACTCGCTTACCTAATCAATGGTTTAGTCCTTGCACTTCCCATTTATATTACGGGTTACGTTTTGTACACCATTTTTAACTCGCTTGATCGTATTCTTCCCGTTGAACACAAATATCCTGGATTAGGAATTGCAGTTCTTATTGTTTCGCTTGTTATTCTTGGTTTTCTTGGGGCAAAAATTATTAATGAGCAAATAAAAATTCGCTTCTCAAAATTACTTGATCGCATTCCTTTCATTAAAACAATTTACAAAAGCATTACTGATATGCTTGGTGCTTTTGTGGGAAATAAAAAGCGATTTAACAAACCCGTTTTAGTGCGACTCAATCCCGAACATGAAATAGAGGTTATCGGTTTTGTTACAGACGAAGACCTTCAAGAAATTGGAGAAGCTGAGTCGGGTAAAGTTGGAGTTTATATTCCCATGAGTTATAGCTTTTCGGGACACCTGATAATCGTTCCAAGCAAGAATGTTAAACCTATAAACGGCAATTCACTCGACTTAATGAAATACGTTGTAAGTGGCGGAGTTGTTGAATTCGAGCCCGAAAAAAATGAAGGAGAGGAATAAGGCACTCGCCCTACTTCACTTCATTGTATTTCTTTGGGGCTTTACGGGAATCTTAGGAAAAGAACTGCATTTCTCAGTAACTGTTTTGGTGTTTTTGCGCATGATGGTAGCACTTGTATCCATTGCGATTTATAAATTTTTCTGGAAGAAATCATTCGTGGTTTCGCGATTCGACCTTTTCAAACTATTGTTTGTTGGAGTCCTTACCGCCGCGCATTGGCTCTGTTTTTTCTACAGCATTCACATCAGTAACGTTAGCACGGCACTCGCTGTAATTAGCACAACAGCCTTCTTCGTTGCGCTCATTTCTCCGCTGTTCACTCGAAAGAAATTTGTGTGGAAGGAACTTGCGCTTGGCACATTAGTTACCGCTGGAGTTGCGGTTATTTTCAATGTTGAAATGGAGTACGCGTGGGGAATTGTTTTCGCATTGTTAGCTGCATTGTTCGCAGCTATTTTTTCTTCCTTCAACGGTAGGTTTATTCGTACCATACACGCCAGTAATATTGCACTTTACGAAATGCTCGGAGGAAGCGCGGTTTTGATTGCTGTTATTTCTATTCAAGGAGAATGGAACATTATTGCTGAACTTAGCACTTACGATTGGCTATTGATTGTACTCCTCGGAACAGTCACTACCGCATTTGCTTTCATCGCAAGTGTCAATGTGATGAAGTATCTTTCTCCATTCTCGTGCGCCATTGCAATAAATTTAGAACCCGTCTATACGATAATCCTAGCTTTGCTCTTTTATGGAGAGTCTGAATACATGCGGCCTTTATTTTATCTCGGCGCTGTGCTCATACTTTCCAGTGTTTGGTTGGAAAGTATAATGAGGAAAAACTAGCTTCTCAAGCCCCAAAAAAAACCTTTTAGAATGTAACTCAAAACAACTATCGTCAACAACGCGTAGGTCATGTGTCTTATTCGATCTGAAAAAATATGAATCACATTTGTCAAATAGAGAATAATTACAACGACATAAGATATAAAAAATAATAAGGGAGGATAGTACCGGATACTCCCGTACAAATCCCCCCTTAAAAGACAAACGATTGAGCGTTGCATTCCACAACCCAAACAATCTATTCCAGTTGCCGCCTTAATTGAACATGCTGCGAAATGCTGTTCAAGAAAATCGGCTATAATCATTTGATTAAAACAACATTATTGATTTGTATAATGAGGCCATGAACAATAATCCGATTAAAACTAATAATACATATAGACCGCTAAGAATTGTTCCGATAAGAGCTAATACTTTACCAGCTTTAGCGTTGCCTACTCCGTCGTAAACACCAGGGTTTGCAGCATCCATTGCAATAGCTTTCTTTGCCTGAACCAATCCAACAATACCTAACACGAAGCCAGGAATTCCGTAGACAAAACAAAGACAAATCGATAAAATTCCGCAAACCAACGCTCCGGTTGCTCCTGGTAATTTTTGTTTCATAAAAAAAGGTTTTAGTTTAAGTGCCTACTCTATTGCATGGTTTTCAGCTTCCCCAACCCAAAAGTATGTCAAGATTTTCAAAAGTCAAAGCAAAGAATTAAAATAATTCGTTACTATTTAAAAACATAAGCACGAACATAATCAACCACGAAGGCATTCTTTTCCAAGGGTTGTTTATTTTCCGATTGTTGAACGGCCATGTCTACCAAGAGTTTCATGGGTGATCGAGGGAAGACATTCTCTTCTCTTCCTTCTAGAATTTTTCCGTCTTTGCGGTCGCTGGGTTTTTTATATCTGAACTGCGTTCGCATCTCCTTTCCGTCTGTGTACCAAACTATAGCATTCTCGGTCCACAATACGCCATAGGTGTGCATTCCGTCTGATCCGTCGAATGGCAACTTCACACCAACACCCGACATTCTCTTGTTGTAGTGTGCAGTCATATGTTGAATACGCGCTTGCTTTTTCTGACTGAATCCGCCAAAGAATTTTTGCTCATTCCAAAATTCGAAAACATCAATTTCATTGTTGGTTCCGTCAGATTCACCGTACAACCAGAATGCTGGCCAAGCGTCTCTTCCCTTAGGCAACTCACAACGAATTTCATAATATCCCCAATGGAACAATTCCTTCGATTCGAACTCTCCCGTGTCGTAATTGAAGTTCCCCTTGCGTTCTTTCATTCCGTCGGTAATCCAAACGTAAAAGGTCTGATCTTTTCTTTCTTTCGGAAGTGTCGTAATGGTAACCTTTCCATCCTTCACCACAACACTTTCCTTGGTTAACCACTGCTGCGTAATCTTCTGCTCGGCGTCGCGAACCACACCTTCGCGAAGATCCCATTTTTGCTCATCTAACTTCAATCCGCTAAACTCATCGCTAAACGAAAGTTTCATGGGGATGTTCATCCCTCGAAAATTAATTAGGGTGTCCTTCGACTGAGCGAAAACACACGACGACGCTATTGCGCAAACAACGACAAGCAACTTCTTCCACATAAAATATTATTTTTTAGGTTGAAACCACGATGAATATAGGACATAGTTATTCGCTATGCGCTGCACTTCACCTTGAAACAATTCCGGAGAAAGGTCTTTGATTTTTTTAGCTGGAATACCCGCGTACACACTTCCGCTTTTCACATGCGTTCCCTCGGTAAGAATAGCACCGGCTGCAATAATGCAGTTCTCTTCAATCACGCAGTTGTCCATGACTATTGCACCCATTCCAATGAGTACGTTATCGTGAATGGTGCACCCGTGAACCATTGCCCTGTGGCCAATGCTCACGTTGTTGCCAATTTTAGTTCCGGCTTTCTGATACGTTCCGTGAATAATGGCACCGTCTTGAATGTTCACTTTGTTGCCTATTTCAATGGTGTTCACGTCTCCGCGAACCACAGCCGTGAACCACACACTGCATTGATTTCCCATGGTAACCTGACCAACAATCGTTGCGTTTTCAGCAATGAAACACTCGTTTCCCCACACTGGAGAGACGCCGTTAACAGGGAGAATTAAAGGCATAGTTTCGAATTACAATGGAATATTTCCGTGCTTCTTGCGAGGCATTTTCTCTACTTTGTTTTCGAGCATTTCAAATGCACGAATCAACTTCTCGCGAGTCACTGCTGGCTCAATTACTTCGTCTACATATCCACGTTCAGCTGCGCTGTATGGATTTGCGAATAGCGTCGCATACTTCGCTTCCTTCTCTTTCAACTTCGCGTCTTTATCGACAGCTTCTGCAATTTCCTTTTTGAAAATAATCTCAGCAGCGCCCTTCGCGCCCATTACAGCAATCTCTGCCGAAGGCCAAGCGAAGTTCATGTCTGCGCCAATGTGCTTGCTGTTCATTACGTCATACGCTCCGCCGTAAGCTTTGCGCGTAATGACAGTAACACGCGGAACCGTTGCTTCGCTGAAAGCGTACAACAACTTCGCTCCGTTTGAAATAATTCCGTTCCACTCTTGATCGGTTCCTGGTAAGAATCCAGGTACGTCTTCCAACACCAACAAAGGAATGTTAAACGCATCGCAGAATCTTACGAAGCGTGCAGCCTTATTGCTGCTCTTAATGTCTAATACACCTGCTAAGAAAGCAGGCTGATTCGCAACAATACCAATGCTTCTTCCAGCAAGGCGAGCAAATCCGACAACAATATTTTCAGCGTAATCTTTATGCACTTCCAACCAAGACTCTTCGTCTACAACTGCTGCAATCACTTCTTTGATATCATAAGGTTGATTCGGATTGGCCGGTATAATTCCATTCAAGCCTTCTCTTCTTTCGTTGCCGGGTTCGTAAGGGAAGCGTGCTGGAGTTTCCTCGCAGTTTTGCGGCATGTACGAAAGCATTTGACGAATCACTTTTAACGCAGCAACATCGTTCTCTGCCGTCAAATGCGTAACACCACTCTTCGTGCTGTGTGCACTTGCACCGCCCAAATCTTCACTGCTCACTTCTTCGTGAGTGACAGTCTTCACTACGTTCGGACCAGTGACAAACATGTAGCTCGTGTTTTCCACCATAACAATGAAATCTGTTAAAGCCGGAGAATACACAGCACCGCCAGCGCAAGGTCCCATAATCGCACTCAACTGTGGCACTACTCCGCTGGCTTGAACATTCTTGTAGAAGATGTCGGCGTAGCCGCCAAGACTCACCACGCCTTCCTGAATACGTGCGCCACCACTGTCGTTTAGACCTATTAACGGCGCGCCATTCTTCATGGACAAATCCATGATTTTGCAAATCTTCTGCGCGTGCGCTTCAGCAAGCGATCCGCCCATTACGGTAAAATCCTGAGAAAAAACGTACACCAAGCGTCCGTTTATTTTACCGTATCCTGTAACTACTCCATCGCCTAAATATTTTTCATTTTCTAATCCGAAATTGGTACTGCGGTGAGTCACCAACATTCCTATTTCTTCGAAAGAGTTTGAATCTAATAATACTTCTAAACGCTCACGAGCTGTGAGTTTTCCTTTTTTGTGTTGCGACTCTATGCGCTTCGCACCACCGCCCAATAAAGCTTCTTGCTTCTTCTGTTCGAGATTGGCTAATTTTTCTTGCATGTGGCAAATTTAAGATTATTCCGCCGTGCCAGCTACATCGAATTCCACAACGACTTCCGTTCCGCCGTTGTTAAACATGCATCTGTCGGCCAAGCGTTGCATCAAAAAGACACCTCTTCCGTGAGGCAATTCGATGTTTTCAGGAGCGGTAGGATCTGGTAAATTTTCGTAATCGAAACCCGGACCCTCATCACAAATAATAAATCGCAAAGTCTTTTCATTCTCCAACTCGAAGGTCAATGAAACCTGAAGGTCTGTGCTCATGCGGTTTCCGTGAACAACTGCGTTGTTCACCGCTTCCGTAAGACATATCAATACTTCCCCGTAATAATCTTCCTTCACACGGTATTCACTGCAAACATCGTCTACTAGCTTTTCAGCTAAATGTATGCTTTCAAGCACGGATGGAAAACGGAGTTGTCTGCGACCTTGGATCATGAATTAATTTTTGCGAATCAAAAATGAGAAAAAAAACGCCATGTTCAATTTATTTCTTTCAAGAATTTCTGAAATAGCGCTGCGTTTTCTCTTTGTAGTATGGTTTTAAGTTCGGGGAAACGGAACGTAAAGTCTCTACGCCCTTCTGTTTGTTCTTCAAGAACTCTTCGTACTTCTTTGGATTTCCAACAGGTGCATTCACCGCTTCGTTGCTCTTGCGCTCTTCATCCATCTCACGCACACGCTCGGCATCTTCAGCTTTCAACAAGCGAATCATGATGTCGTTCTGTCTGCGAATACTCTCCTCGGTAACCTGATTGTTCACGATGTCGCGCTGAAGCTTCTCCATCTCTTTCGCAATCTGCTTCATTTCGTTACCCGCGCCACTTCCATCTTCATTTAATTCATTCCCCTTCTCTTCCATCATCTTGCGAATGGCTGCTTGCTTCGCGGCCATCTGCGCCAACTCCTTCGCCATACCTTCGTCCCCGCCACTCTTCGATCCGCCAGAGTTGTTCTTTCCCTGATTCTGTCCTTTTTTCTTGGCTTCTTCCAATTGCTTCTGCAGACCTTCTTGCATGCGCTTCATCTGCGCGGCAGAAGCTTTGCTCTTGCCTTTTCCTTTACCCTTTCCTCCAGGTTTGTTGCAACTGCCTTTGCCTTCTTTTTTCGATTTCGATTCAGACTGCATTTGCGCTTGCATCTGCTGCAATGCATCATCTAACAACAAAGCCAAGTTGTTGTAACCCGTCATGGCCGACTGCTGATTTTGCGTAATGCGTGGCATGTTTCCATCTGGAAAATCTTTCATGACGCGATCGAGGTTCGCGTTAATCTCATTGATCTCGTGATTCACCGTTGAGCTAATCTCTGGAACGCGCTTACTTAAAGCGAACAGGCTGTCTTCTATCATACGCGAATCATCTTTCAACTTACGCTGACGCTGCGCCAAGGTCTTCATGCGCGGGTCGTTTGCCTGGGTCTTCTTCGTCTCTTCCATGAGCGCTTCTTGATCGAAGCTCACCGATAAAATGTTTTCCAACAAGGCGCGCATAGCTGCCATGTCTTCTTCGTGCTGCTCTTGCTCTGCGGCTTCCATGCCGTCTTGCATTTCGTTCGCCATCTGCTTCATCTTCTCTGCAGCTTTCTTTTGCGACTTCGCAGCGTTGGCTTTTTTGTTTTGTTTCAATTCGGAAGAAGACTTCTCTTGCTCTTCATCGATCTCTTTTTTCAATCCGTCTGTATCCGGAATCTCTTGCGGAGTCTCTAATTCCTTGTTCAATTCTTCCGCCTCTTTCAACTCTTTCTTCACCTCTTCGAACTCTTTGTTCAACTGCTCTTGCTCTTTCAGTTTTTCCTCCGCACTCTTCGATTCGTCGTTGGCTAACTTCTCCTGCTTATCGGCCAACTCATTGAGTTTCTCTGCGGCTTCTTTCAATTTTTCTTCGACTTCCAATTCCTTGAATTGTTCCAATGCCCGATCCAATTCCTTCTCTAAATCTTCGGTTGAAAGATTCATTTTCTCGATCTCTTTTCGAAGTTCATCTTTATTCAATTCGTTCATGAGCTTCTGCAATTCCTGCATCATCTCTTTCATTTCCGGACTGAGCATTTCGTTCATGAGACGCTCCAACTCTTTTTGCTTTTCCGCTAACTGCTCGTCCTTCTGTTCTTGGTTGCGCTGCTGGTTCTGCTTCTGAATTTCTTTGACTTGCTCTTCCAATTTTTTCTGACGCTCAATAAGGTCTTCCAACTTTTTCTTGTCTTGCCAATTCAAATTTTGCTTCTCCAACATTTCGCGTTCGAGCTGCTTCATTTCTTTTTGAAGTTTTTCCGCTTCGCGCAAGCTCGATTCCAATTGGTCTTTGATGCTTTCGCTTTGCTCGTTGCGCATTTCCTTCAGTTCTTCTTCCGTCGGATTCGTGAATTGCCTCACTTGCGAGCGTGTGCTCTTCGCGCCGTGCACGCCGTCATTGTCCCACACTTCGAAGAAGTAATTCACTTCGTCGCCCGGCTCTAGGTTGAAGATTGAGAAATCTACTGAATGGAAAAACTGATCGCCTGTTGTGCCCACTTCAAATTGGATAGGAATAACTTTCGCGCTTTCCACCTCCTTGCCTTCACGCATTTGAACGGCGGTGAAAGTCAATTTCGTAAGGCCGTAATCGTCTTGAATTCCACCCGTGAAATAATGAATGAAACGTGACGTTGAATCTGCTTCATCTTGCACATTAATGCTCGGATAACCATCGGCAATGACGTTCACTTGGTAGGAGAGGACATTGCCGTTTTGGATTTGTTCGTTTTGCGGAATAACATTGTAGGAGAAATTCTGCGAAGCGTTTTCGCGATGTTCGAAACCACCACCAATTTCTTCGAAAGGCAATTTTCCTGCGGTTGTTTCAAACAGCACAGATGACGTGTTTTCTCCAGCAATTTTCCAAATGAGTTGTGTTCCTTCAGGAACCAATAAATCTCCTGTGTTATTCACCACCGAATTTTCTTTATTCAAGTAAGAAGGGTAATTCACTTCAATCTGAAACTGGGTCAGCTTAGGCATTTGAATAACATCGAGGTTATACCCTTTGCTATGAAAATTTCCACCATAAAACACAATCACCGCGTCTTCCTTCACATTTGAAATGGTGTAAGAAAAATCAATATTGCTCTTCTTCACCATTTGAAATTTCTGTCCGTTTACTTCAATGAATACCTGGGCAGGAATCTCCTTTCCTGTCACTTGCATGCGCACTTCGTAGTCTGTGTTTTCAATGGCCGTAAGCGTGTCATTCAGCATTTCCATAGAGAACGGAGCCTCCTCTTCAATGATCTCGTTGTAGCGCAGCAGGCGGTCAGTAGGTTTCAGGATGAATGAAGGGGTAATTAAAAAGAGCACTCCGAAAACACCCACCAACGGCAGTAGAAAGCGCAAATATTTCTTGTTCTTCTTTACGTCAATGGCTGCTGCAAATGGAACAGGACGAAGCGCATGCATGCGCTGGGTAATACTCGCTTGAAGCAGGCTGCTTTCGGCATGGTCCTGCACTTGCGATTGAAGTTGAAGGGTATTTAAAAGTCGGTCGTCTACATCAGGAAAGTGTTTCCCAATAATGGAAGCAGCTTGCTCGTAGGAAATGTGCCTGCCCAATTTCAACATGGAAAAAAATGGCAATGCAATTCTTGAAACGAAGAAATAAGCAGCAGATGCTAAAAATCCGAAGAAGAAAAAGGTTCGAACCGTTGGACCAAAGTGTCCGAAATATTCGAGAGTCACGAGAAGCAAATACAACCCCAAGAAAAGTGCGGCTACATACAGAAGACCTTGAACCATGCGGTTCTTGTAGTACTTCCGAATGAAGTCGTCTAGACGTTGTATGAGTTGTTCGTATGCGTTCATGCTACTTTCTTCAGCATTGAAAGATACAAACGAATTTGTTTGACACTTATTTTTTCGGAACGGAAATACATACGTTTTGTGCTTCGGTGAAGAAACGCAAGGCTTCCCATCCGCCTTCGCGTCCGACGCCCGATTGCTTCACGCCACCGAAAGGTGTGCGCAAGTCTCTTTCCAACCAACAGTTCACCCACACAATTCCGGTTTGAAGATTTCCTGCTAAACGATGTGCTACGGTAACGTTGGTGGTCCAGATGCTCGCTGCCAATCCGTATTTCGTGCTGTTTGCCAAGGCTTGCACTTCTTCTTCCGTTTCGAAGGGTTGAAGGGTAATTACCGGACCGAAGATTTCTTCCTGATTGGTTCTGCAGGAAGCGTTCAATCCCTCTATAATCGTTGGTTGCATAAAATATCCGCCAGCGTTTTCTCCTTCCAATACAACGCGTTCGCCACCGCAAATAACGGTGCCGCCTTCTTGCTTCGCCAATTCAACAAAAGAAAGCACTTTGTTCAGGTGCGGTTGGCTTACTAAAGCGCCCATTTTCGTTTTGTCTTCGGAAGGATTTCCTGGAACGATGCGCGAAACTTTTTCTATTAACGCTGCTTTGAATTTTTCATAGATGCCGCTTTGCACATAGAGTCTAGAGCCGCACAAGCAGATCTGTCCTTGATTCGCGAACGACGTGCGAACAGTGGTTGAAAGCGCTTCGTCGAAATCGCAATCGTTGAATATGATATTCGCATTTTTTCCACCCAACTCCAACGACATCTTTTTGAATTTCGGCGCCACTACTGAAGCAATGTGCGCGCCTGTTGCGGTGCCGCCTGTAAACGAGATGGCTTTAATCCCGTTGTGCTGCACAATGGCTTCTCCTGCTTCCGGGCCGTATCCGTGAACTATGTTCAAGACTCCCGCTGGCATTCCGGCCTCGGAGCAAAGCTTTGAAAATAAATACGCGGTATACGGCGTAATCTCTGAAGGCTTCGCCACGACGCAGTTTCCTGCAGCCAAGGCTGGCGCTATTTTCCAAGTGAATAAATACAAGGGAAGGTTCCAAGGCGAAATACATCCGACCACACCAATGGGCTTGCGCAAGGTGTAGTTGATGTATTCGGTATTCGGATGAGCCTCGCTTGCGAAGTGTAGAATGCCTGTTGCAAAGAAGCGAATGTTGGCTTCTGCTCGGGGAATGTCCACTGCGCGAGAAAGCGAAATGGGCTTTCCGTTGTCGAGTGTTTCGGCTTGCGCCAAGGCTTCAGAATTGGATTTTATAAGATCTGCAAGTCGAATAAGCACCTCTGAACGCTTTTCCACAGAAAGATTTGACCACGAAGGGAAGGCCGCTTCAGCGGCCGTAACTGCCGCATCTACATCGGCTTGTTCGCTGCGCGGAATAAGGCTGAAAACCTTGCCAGTAGAAGGATCTACGTTATCAAGGGTCTTTCCGGAAACGGCAGAAACAAACGTTCCGTTGATGTAGTTCTGAAGTGAAATCACAGGCTTATTATTATAAAACGAAGATAGAAACAGAAAAATACTTGGTGTTATGAAAAGAAAGTATTTATTTTGCAGTCGCTTTTCGAAGGAGAAGTGAGATTGCCCGATCGTCTAATGGCAGGACAACTGTTTTTGGTGCAGTTTATATAGGTTCGAATCCTGTTCGGGCAACGATCGAAAAGCCGCTTCAATGAAGCGGCTTTTTTTATTCTTAATTTGCAAAAAATATTCGCATTGAAAAATATTGCTATTCTCGGTTCAACCGGCTCTATCGGAACTCAAACGCTTGAAGTGATTCAAGAACATCTCGATCAATTTTGTGTGGAAGTGTTAACGGCGCACAGCAACAGCACGTTGCTTATTCAGCAAGCGTTGAAATTCAATCCGAATGCTGTTGTTATTTCCGATGAATCGAAATACGCTGAAGTGAAAGAAGGTCTCGCTTCCACAGACATTAAGGTGTATGCTGGAAAGCAATCGTTGGAGCAGATTGTAGAGATGGACAGCATAGATATTGTGCTAACCGCATTGGTAGGTGCCGCGGGACTTCCCCCAACGGTGAAGGCTATTCTTGCGAAGAAAAACATTGCACTGGCGAACAAAGAAACCTTGGTGGTTGCTGGAGAAATTATTACTCAGCTTGCGAAAGAAAACGGAGTGAATATTTATCCGGTCGACAGCGAACACAGTGCTATTTTCCAGTGTTTGGCTGGCGAGTGGCACAACCCTATTGAGAAGATTGTGCTTACTGCAAGTGGTGGTCCGTTTAGACAGAAGCCTGCTGAAGAATTAGCAGAAGTAACGAAGGCACAAGCTCTCAAACATCCGAATTGGACCATGGGCGCGAAGATTACCATTGACTCTGCAACCCTTATGAACAAAGGGTTAGAGGTTATTGAAGCGAAGTGGTTATTTAATTGTAAGCCGTCACAAATAGAAGTGGTGGTTCATCCGCAAAGCATTATTCACAGTTTGGTTCAGTTTGAAGACGGCAGCATGAAAGCGCAGTTGGGATTGCCCGATATGAAGTTACCGATCTTATATGCCATGGCTTATCCGCAGCGTGTCAAGACCGACTGGCCTCGCTTCAACTTCATGGATTATCCGCAGTTCACGTTTGAAAAACCGCGCATTGAAGTGTTCCGTTGTTTAGGTCTTGCCTTCGAAGCATTGGAACAAGGCGGCAATGCACCATGCATCTTGAACGCTGCAAATGAAATTGCAGTAGCTCGTTTCTTAAACGACGAAATCAAATTCCTTCAAATCGCAGAAACGGTAGAGAAGACGCTTCAAAAAGCAAGCTTCATCGCGAAGCCTTCGTTGGAAGAGTTGATTGCGAGTGATGCCGAGGCGAGAGGAATTGCGGGGGTAATTTCTTTAGCGTAACAGCGCCGAACACTCGGTCTGGAAGCCTTGCAAAGTGAATTGCATGGCAATACAAATTCGGTCACCATTTGACGATTTGTAAATAAAACTATTACCTTTAGCTAACCGCAACAAACCTTCGCCTATCGCACTACAATGACATCTATTGGGTAGGTTTGTAGCGCGTATAAGCTAGTTAGTGGTAAGTTTAAAAACAACAACGATAAAAAAATATTAAAAAAATGAAGACATTAACAAAGGAATTACAAGAAGCTATTACACCTGCAATGGCTTTGAAATTGCTAGAAGAAGGAAACAAAAGGTTTGTCAATAATTTAAAGGCAAATCGCAACCTGTTACAACAGGCAAATGAAACATCTGACGGACAACATCCATTCGCTGTGGTTTTGAGCTGCATAGATAGCAGAACTTCTGCTGAGCTTATTTTTGACCAAGGACTTGGTGACATTTTTAGTGTAAGAGTTGCCGGAAATATCATTAACGAAGATATCTTAGGTAGTATGGAATTTGCCTGCAAATTGGCTGGCTCAAAAATAATAGTAGTATTGGGCCACAGTAAGTGCGGGGCAGTAAAAGGTGCCTGTGACCATGCCGAAATGGGTAATTTAACAGCCTTGCTTGCCAAAATAAGACCCGCAGTAGATGACGAAGTGGAAACTAAAGATAATCGCACCTCAAAAAATGCTGAGTTTGTAGAAAATGTGGCT
>JBIKVX010000142.1:0-5684 GCA_044356625.1 Flavobacteriales bacterium
GCTCCACCATTCAGAACGGCAGAGTTCGACATTATTTATGGTCAAGGAATTAGCCGAGTAGGTGAGTTAATTGACATGGGTGTTGATTTGACTATTGTGAAAAAAGCAGGTTCTTGGTTCTCTTACGGTGAAACCAAATTGGGACAAGGACGTGATGCGGTGAAACAATTGCTAGACGACAATCCAGAATTAATGGCAGAAATCGAAGGCAAAGTGAAAGCAGCTCTTGCAGCTAAAAAGGCGTAAGCTTATTTCACAGACAAACAAAAAGAGGAACCATTGGTTCCTCTTTTTTATTTCCAACAAAATGGAATTACTTAATGTATCTCCAGTCTTGATTGTTTTTAATCGTTTTCAACGAATGGTAGATCAAATGAATGACCGCCTCAACGTCGTCTTTGGCAACCATCTCAACAGTCGTGTGCATATATCGCAAAGGAAGTGAAATAAGCGCACTTGCAACGCCAGCATTGCTGTAGGCGAAAGCGTCGGTGTCTGTTCCTGTTGCTCTGTAAACAGCGGCACGCTGAATGTCGATCTTATTCTTTTCGGCAGCCGTAATGATGTGCTTCAATAAATTATTCTGCACAGCAGGGCCGTAGCTCAATACAGGTCCTTTACCGCATGAAATATCTCCGCTCATGATCTTGCTCATCATGGGAGTTTGCGTGTCGTGACACACATCTGTTACAATCGCAACATCTGGATTGATGCGATGCGCAATCATTTCCGCACCACGCAAACCAATTTCTTCTTGAACTGAATTCGTGAAGTATACACCGAATGGAAGTTTGTCTTTGTTCTCTTTCAACATACGCGCTACCTCGGCAATCATGAATCCGCCTATGCGGTTGTCAAGTGCTCGACCTAAATAGTAACGATCATTCAACACCATGAACTCATCTTCGAAAGTTGCAACGCAACCCACATGAATACCCATAGCTTCCACTTCGTCTTTCGTTCTAGCACCCACGTCTAAGAAAATATTTTTCATGGAAGGAGTCTCTTCTTTCTCTTGACGAACGTGAATCGCTGGCCATCCGAAAACGCCTTTCACCAATCCTTTTGCAGTTTGAATATTCACACGCATGGAAGGCGCAATCATGTGATCGCTTCCGCCGTTGCGACGCAAATATATAAATCCATCTGGAGTAATGTAATGCACGAACCACGCGATTTCATCGGCGTGAGCTTCCACCACAACTTTGTAAGGAGCATCTGGATTAATCACACCAACCACGGTTCCGTAGGTATCTACGATGTGCGTGTCGATATACGGACGAATGTAATCTAACCACATTTGCTGTCCAGGCGTTTCGAATCCGGTAGGCGCAATGTTGTTAATGTATTTTTCTAAGAACTCGTGACTTTTTGCGTTCAAGATGCTCTTCGGTTTTTTTGTAGGGGATGCTTTCGTTTTCTTTGCCATAGCAATTATTTGTTAATCAAAAGTAAAGAGATAAAAATCCCGTGGACGTTTACCAAGAAAATAGTTTGAACAATACTGCGGTGAACAAATCGCGCACGCGCGAACTCGTGAAAACCGCAGACGGTTCGTTCACGTTGTTTATTCCGGAAGTGGAAGAGACGTATCACAGCACCCACGGCGCGGTACAAGAATCTATGCACGTCTTTATTGAAAACGGATTGAAGGTCTGCGACAAAGAAGTGATTCGCATTTTGGAAGTGGGTTTGGGAACGGGATTGAACGCCATGTTAACCCTTCAACATGCAACAAAAAAAATCGAATATTGCGCATTGGAGCCTTATCCGTTGTCGAAAGAAATTTTGAATGAATTAGTAGCAAGTCGATCAGATCAATTCGAAATGAAATTTCATTCTTCAAATTCAGGTGAGTTGATTTCCATTCAAGAAAATTTTTCATTTGTTCGAATGGAAGTGGGGTTGGAAGAATTTTCTTCCAAAGAGAAATTCGATGTCATTTATTACGATGCCTTTGGTCCGCGCGTAGAACCTGGCTTGTGGACGCTAGAGCGCATGCAACAATGTTTCGAATTGCTGAATGAAGGCGGCATCTTCGTTACCTATTGCGCGAAAGGCGAAGTGCGTCGCAATCTTCAAGCAGCGGGGTTTGTTGTTGAGCGTTTGGCTGGTCCGCCGGGGAAAAGAGAGATGTTAAGAGGGGTTAAGAAAAGGTAAGAGAGGGGAAGATGAATCGGGTCGAAATATCTTTCGACCCGTTGAAAGGAAATAAATCAAGAATCTTGAAAAAAAGGACAAGTATATATTGATGTTCTTTGTTTAAAATCCTTGACATGAAAAGACTTTTACTCTTCAGTTTGCTCGTTTTTATTTTTCAGACTGCGAGCGCCCAACGCCTCGTGCCCTTTGTCGCAAACAATCAGCAGCACATCTTGAACGATGCCTATGATAATTTTCTATGTAATGATGGCGAAGTATTTCATGATTCGCTTTTTGTTTCAGTCAATTACGGCGACACGCTGAATCACCCTGTATTGAAAGTGCTGAAAGGTGATACTCTGACCGATGTGCCTTTGGATTGGGATACAAAATACGGGAGAGTGTACGATTTGTTCAGTACCTCTGACAAGCTCTGCGCTGTGGGGTTAAAGATTGATTCTGTTACAAACGATTCATATGCAAATCTTGCAATTCTCGAGAACGGGGTTTGGAATGAGTACAGCTATCCCGACTACACAAGATTTACTTTCGGAACTGTTTTTAGTAATAAAGTTTTTTTGTTTTCAAACTACTTAAATAAAGTGTGCTTTTTTGAAAACGGAAGTTTTTATCCCACCTATTTAGATTCTGTGATTGATGCCCAAGTGTACGATGATAAAATGTTTTACATCAAAAAGGGCTTTTCAGGAATGTATTATATCGATACCCTTGGAGTTACTCATTCGGAAGAAATTGCTTGCGACTCATTGATGCGTTTCAGTATGATTGACGGAAAACTTTTTGTGTCGGGCAAATGCAATGAATTTTTATTTCGAAGAACGGATGGCGGTGAGTGGGTGATCGATGATTTAGGAATTGATTTTAGTTTATTTAACACCGCGAATTTGGGAAATGTTTTCCGAACACAAAAGGGCTACTTGGCTAGTTTTACCTCGTTTGCGCGATCTCAATCTTTTGGCTTTACGAGTGGTAACTCTTATGAACTGGCTAAAAAAAACGAATTGAATAAATACGCAGTTAATGTCATAAGTTTTGAAGGAAGGGAGCTTGCAATTTGTAGGGGTCTAACTAATTCTCCTATTGGAGGGTGGGGAGGAATCTCTACAGTGCAAAATGGTTGGATGTATCAATACATTTCAAATGAATTGGTTTCGGAGAGATCTTATCCTTCTTTCAGTTCTTTCATTTATGAAAATACTTTTTGGGATGTTGAGCATAAATCAATTGGTCTGTATTACAAGAATAACAGGATAGTATTTATCTGTGACCAGCTTTTGTTTGGAATGAAGGGCGATGTTGTTTCGGGAGTTGGTGGTTTGTACGAAGAAGGTTTGAACGGAGCATATTCAGGTCCAGTATCCAATACTTACTCGAACGAGTTTGCACAGAGATACAATCGCGTATGGAAGGTCAAACAAACGGATATCGATTACCACAATCAACATTGGTATGACGCGAATTATTCGGCTCCGATAGATATTTTAGAATGGCCGGGAAATGGTTCCATTGTAAACGGCGAGCCACAAATAATTGCGCCGTTTCACGATGTGAATGGAAACAATATCTATGAACCTCAGTTTGGAGATGCTCCTGAAATAAAAGGAGATGAGGCAACATTTTATATTGTTTCAGATGGAAGAGAAGTTTCACCAACCTATCTAGATTCTAATTTCGGAAGTACAGTTTCGAATCTCGAAATGTCAGTCATGACGTATCTTTTTCAAAACTCTACCAATGCGGCTTTAAGTAATTCAGTCTTCACGGATTATCGCATAGTCAATCGCGACGAAACTCCTTTGAACGAATTTTATTTCGGAATGCATACAGATTTTGATATTGGAACGTCTTATGATGATTTCATTGGATGTGACAGTGCGAGAAATTTAGTTTTCGGATACAATGCAGATGATTTTGATGAGCCGTCGAGCTCGTCCTATGGATACGCTAATGAAGTTCCGGCTTGTGGTTATCGATTTTTAAATAGGTCGGTAACATCGAGTGTTTATTTTTATAATAGTTCAAGCCCGGTTTATGGAGCGCCTAATTCTAACGAGCAAGCATATCGAGTTTTGCAAGGAAAGCGAATTGATGGTTCTTCAATTTTGAATCCAATTACTCAGCAGCAAACCTCTTTCATGTATAGCGGTGAAGTTGGAGTTCCTGGGGTTTGGAACGAAGTAAATGTTCAAAATCCTGGTGGCGATCGACGATTGATAGTTTCTGCTTTTGTTGGTGATCTTCAGCCAAATACCCCTGTTTGTATTTCTGTTGCACGTATTGCAGGCTCAGACACAATCTCTGCTGGAAGCCCTTCTTTAAACGCAGTTTACAAAATGAAACAATATTCAGATGAAGTGCAGCAGTATTACGACCAATACCTTCAGACGACCGATTGCAATCAGTTGGTTGGAGTAGAAGAGGAAAGTGAAGATGCTTATGGTGTGAACGTATACCCTAATCCTTCGAGCGATCGAGTAGCGGTGCAAACAACACGAAGTTCCATCTGTAAGGTTGAGTTATTTAATCCAATTGGAAGTCTTATTTACACCGAATCTGGTCTCGAAGTGGGTGCAGTAATTATCGATGTAAATGCTTACGCAAAGGGTTTGTATTCCGTTCGAGTTTACTTGAAAGACGGTACAGTCGAGGTTAGAAAAATTATTGTTGAATAACCTTCACCACCTCCAAAGCAAACACCAACGGCATTTTATTTCCGAAATGCTTAACACGGAATTTTCCAGGTTCGAATTCTTCGGCGTGTTTGAAACAGGCATATGGAGAATAATCGAATTCTTTAAATTGAGTCAGCTGAAGACCTTGTCCAAGAAGCGATGTAAGGACTTCGCTGGTGGAATGATTCCAAAAGGCACACGTGATTTCAATGTCGGAAGTGGGATCGGCGTATGTGCCAGTGCTGGTTTCAATATCCGGTCCGGCGTTGAAATAATTGTATCCCACCGTTTGGAACTCATTATCGAACATCCACATCACTGGATGAAATTCAGCGAAAATAAATTTGCCTTGTGGCTTCAGAAAATGAGAGATAATTTCCGCCCAACGATCCAAATCGGGTAACCATCCTATTGTTCCGTAACTGGTGAAAACGATGTCGAATTTTTTGTCTAAATGATTCTTCAAATCATACACGTCGCAACAAATAAACTCCGCGCTGAGCTGAAGCTTTTCATTCAACACTTTGGCTTGATCAATGGCAGCGTCTGAAAGATCTACACCTGTGACCTCAGCGCCCATGCGTGCGAGCGAGAGTGAGTCTTGTCCGAAATGACATTGCAAATGCAATATAGATTTTCCTCGAATGTCGCCGAGCAAATTCAGTTCAATTTCATTCAACGAAGATTTTCCATTCAGAAAGTCTTCCACAAAATAAAATTTAGATTGCACGTGAACAGGCACTCTCTTGTTCCAAGAGTCCTTATTCATTTTCACATAGTCGAAGTTTTCCATTAGCCAATTCTTTTCACAACGCTCGCATTTATTTTTTCATAGAATTGATGCGGATG
>JBIKVX010000143.1:0-5673 GCA_044356625.1 Flavobacteriales bacterium
CTCATGTCACACACCAACGGCACATTCACCTTCGGCGTATACTGATACTGCGTTCCGAAAATGGTGTTGTTCGAAGTGTAGTGGAAATAATCGTATCCGTCTACCGAGGGCAATTCAGGAATGTGATTGTGGTTCGACTCTGAGCTGTCAGTAACCACATCAATGTCTCCAACCAACTTCGCTTCCTTAATGGCGCCACTCGCCCACACACCCGTGTTGGCGTAAGCAGCCTTTCCACCTTCCTTCAAAATATTCAAAGGAACCATATAGAACCCGAGTGTTGCACCGCCCTGAAGAAAAAGAACTTCGTAGCGATCTTCGAGATTCAAAATATCTTTCACCAATTGACGCGCTTCGTCCATCACACGTTCGAAGTTTTTACTTCTATGTGAAATTTCAATCAACGACAATCCCATTCCGTCGAATTCACGAATAGCATCTGCCGAACCTTCGATCACAGATGAGGGTAAAATGCAAGGACCTGCGCTAAAATTGTGTACTTTTTTCATGGTTCAAATGTAATCTTTTAATGTTTCTTACTGATTTTGTATTTGTAAAATTTTTTGTTGAATGACCTCCTTGTTTCGTTCAAGAATAACCAAATCCAACAATTCGTTTATAACAGCCAAATCATAGACATGTCCCAATGACGCGATAAGGCAATCCATTCGATTTTCTTCCAATTCAATGGTGGAAATAATTTTTACAATGTCTTTCACAAGAAAACAACCGGACTCCAATTTCATCCGTGCGATCATCTTTCGTTCAGTATCAAAAGACTTCAATTGAAGAGCGGTTACTAGCGAGTCTACACTTGCCCCTGAAGCTGAATTTTCACAGCCCTTCTTTCCAACGTAAACAGAATCTTTCTTGGCTATTGGAATATTCCCTTTCTTCCAAAACTGAAAAGACTTAGCCTGTAACTTCAATTCTCCAGCCGTAAACAGTTCGAGCTTATTATTTACGACTGCAACACTCAAACTATGTGAAGTGAGATTTTTTGAATTGAGCGTAAAAATGGACTCTTCTGCCTGAACAACCACTTTAATGATGTGTTTTCCTGTATTCAACTTAGACACATAAATAGCAGATACTGGCATAGCGTTTATCTGGACATTGTCTACAAAAAGAAAAAAAGACAAACTATCTGGAGCGTTAACCACTAGCTTGCTCTGGGCAAAACCATCGAACGCCATTAGTAAACAAAATATTAAAAATACGCCTATCCTATTCTTCATCAAAAGCCTTATAAATTCTATTTAAAAACGGAAATTTCCTAAATCTCTCCGGCACAATAAACAGCGGATTCACATGACGTTCTCCCAACCATTGCGGGCGAATGTACACCAATAAACACCCTCCAAAAAACACACAAATCATTGCAAAAAGTAGCATCCAAACTCCATCTATATGGGAACGTTCCGCCATGTACTTTGAAAGGTAAGCTGCAAGCAAAGTCATAGCTCCAATGCGCGAACCAGGTACCAAGGCAGAGAGTTGATCTTTCACACTTACACTAGCAATTTTCTGCGCGAAAGAAATCATCATTAGGTAATGGATACCGGTTGTTACTGCAATGGAAATAGCCACGGCTTCAACGGAATATCGGGCGCAAACCATTACACCTACGACCATAAGCGCCAGGTAAATACCTTTAATCCAGCTTCCTTTGTATACCTCTCCCTTCGCACGAAGCAGGGAATCTATTGGGCGTGTTAATGTTCTGAAGATTACCGCAACAAATAGCCATTGAAGCAGATGGGAAGCCCCCATGTAGGCGTTTCCTAGATAAATGCGAAGTATATCTTCACTGAAAACAAAGACAAAACATGCAACTGGAAAAATTAAGATACTCAGCACGTTGGTTGCTGCTAAAACAACGCGTTTCAAGCGTTCGGTCTCTTCTTGTAACTTCGACATTCCGCTGAAGAGAACGCTATCGCTTAATTTCGCCATTATGGTAATTGGAAGTGATGCTACGTATGCGCCTCTTTCGTACATTCCTGCTTGATTCAATGACACCGTATTCGGAAAGAGTGTACTTCCCTTTGAGAAGAGCGGAAGAACGGAGACATCTACTTTCGTCGCAGCGTAATTCAATGCGTTAAAGAGCGAACTACCCGCTCCGTAATTCAACAATTGCAACGTTGCTTTTTTATTCCATTTGAATTGCACACGTGTCGGCTGAAGAATCCAACAGGCCAAAGTCATCAGTGCGTTCTGAGCGAACAACGCCCAAACGTAGGCCCAAATCTCGTAACCACCGTAGGCCAACCAAAGTCCGACTACTAAATTCCCTCCAACAATACTGAGCATGCTCGCTGTGAAGAACGACTTGAACTTCATGTTCTTCATCATTATGTTTCTTGGAACCACGCTCAATGCAGAAATGGTAAAGCTTGAACACACCACAGGAATAATTTCTTTCAATGAATCGATTCCGTATGCTCTAGCTATCATTGGCGCCGCAGCAACAAACGACAAGGTGAAAATTAGCCCAAGACCGAGCGAGGTTGTAAACGCTGAATTGATGTGCGACTGCTCAATGTCCTTCCGTTGAATTAACGCCGGACCCAAACCTATCTGAGAAAAAATCTCGGCGAATCCCATTAAGCTTAGAACAATTCCCATGACAGCAAAATTCTCTGGGGCTATCAGCCTTGCCAACAAAGCAGTATAGCCCAACTGGATAAGAATTTGCAAAACCACCGTAGCGGAATTCCACGAAAAACTAGAAACGAACTGTTTGCCTTCGGATGCCAATGGTTTGAAATTAATGTGCTACAAAGGTCGAATATCAACCGTAAAATAAATTCTTGTAGAAAAGAAAAGACGAACACCTTACTTTTGATAGCTCAATTGAATGTTATGTTGAAAAAGCCAAAGACCTTTATTTCTGTTTTCGCACTGATACTAATTTGTGCATTTGCCGCTACGATCGAATCTTGCAAAAGCTGCAATTCAAATAAGGACCTGGGTATTGAAGAAACTTCAGACACAGCACTTCGCGCGATAAACGCAAAGATTAAAGCGGACCCAGACAACATCGATCATTATCTCGAGCGCGCGCTGTACTATTCCGGATTGAAAAAATACAATGAAGCCAATGCGGACATTGCGCGTGCGAAGGCTATAGATTCAACGAAAGCTGATATTTATTTCACGGCTGGACAAATTCACTTCGATCAGCAGCGCGTATCAGACGCCTACAAGGACTATCAAAAGTGTCTTGAAAAAGATCCGCTCCATAAAAACGGATTACTTGAAAAATCTGCCATGGACATTGTGCTAGATAACCACAAATTAGCTCTTCAACAAATTAGCACCGTGCTTCGTCAAGACGAGCGTGTAGCATACGCTTATTATCTCAAAGGAAGATTGTACCGTGCTGTTCACGACACGGCCTTTACGCTAAGTTCCTATCAGACAGCAATTGAGATTGACCCGACTTATTACGACGCATACCTAGAGCTGGGAATGTTTTGTGCGAGTTATGGTGATCCTTTGGCGAAAGAGTATTACAATTCAGCCATTGAGCTTCATCCGAACTTCGTTGAGCCGTATTATAACAAAGCCATTTTCCTTCAGGAAACAGGAGTGAAAAAACCGAGCAACTACCAAGAAGCACTCGCATGCTACGACAAAATTATTGGAATGGATGCGAATTTCTCAGCGGCATATTTCAACAAAGGATTCATATACCTGGTATACTTGAAAGACTATCAGAAAGGAATTGAAAATTTCAATTTAGCCTTGGAAAAAAACCCGAATTACTATCAAGCGGCTTACAACCGAGCGCTTTGCTTCAAAGGAAAAGGAGAAAAAGCAAATGCTGAAGCCGATTTGAATTTAGCCTTGAAATTGAAGCCAGACTATACTGAAGCAGCTGTTGAATTAGGAAAACTTCGTGGCGATAATTAATTCGGTTTTACGAATGGATGAATGATGAGCTCTTGCTCGTGTTCGCTTCCCGGAAGAATTTCATAGGTGAACACCACAAACATTTTCTTCAAGTAAGTCATCTTTGGCGCATCGTTCGGATGCATGACCAATTGCAATCCCAATTGAATGAATCCCATCTCCGTTCTATTCGCAGGAATATCTAAGACTAAATCAACTTTACCATCGGTTAACACCTCTGCCGATGCGGTTACTCCAGAATTCTCATCCGTGAAAACCCCGTTCTCTTCGCTATTCAACAAGAAATATCCAGGAGCATCAATACTCAATTTCAAAGTGGTCTTTCCGGGTTCTACGGTAACAGGTTCCAACGCCACTGCCTCTCCGGCATTCGGAGATTCTCCTGAGTACAAAGCTTCTTGACTCACCATCGGATAAAAACTTTTTACTTCGTTCGACACCATGCGCCATTTGCGAAGCACACCGTATCCGCCTTCACACACAAAAATTTCACTTCCAATTTTATTCAACGCCATAGGGCGCGTAAATTGCGCGGTATCAGCAGCTCCGTCTTTCAAACCGAGAACACCACTTCCAGCCATATTCTTCGCACTGCCTAACCACGAAATTTTATGATTGAAGGGTTCACTGATTACAAGATCGTTGTTGTAGAACGTGAATCCACCCGCTCGGTTCACAGGTGTTTCAGGCACATAAGCGACTTGTTCTTTTTTCTTTTTGAATTTCGAAATTGCACCGTTGCTCTTCAGCATGTAAAATTCTTTGTTGAAGAATTGAAGTGAGAGCGCACTGAGCGCATTGCCTTGGGCGTCCTTGTTTTCACTTCTCCAAATTAATTTCGAAGACTGATCGGCGGTGTTCAATTCCCACACACTGCAATCGTTTCCGGCAAGGACATAAATTTTATTCTTCACTATGAACACATCGGTCGGATAAGGAATGGCACCTTTCCAAGTCGTTGCTTTCTCGAAATTTTCTATGTTCGGTTGTTTTCCGTTACCGAGAATGGTAAGCAAAACATGTTGCTCGTTGTCGTAAATACGAATGGCGTGATTGAGCGGATCGGCAATGTAGAGCAACTGTTCAGCGAAGCTGAACGTCACGCCCATGGGCTTCTTCATTTGTGCAACTGAGATATCACCATCTGCATATCCGCGCACTCCGCCTATTCTTTTTTGAATTAATCCGTCCTCGCTTACGGTACTCACTCGGAAAAGCGCGGGCTCTGAAACAGCGAGTTCTCCGGAGAAATAGCACAAGTCGTTTGGAAGTTCAATAAGCGGATTCGCCCAATATTTAGGTTCTGGCGTAATGGTCGCTTGCCACAAGGAGTAGCTGTTTGCATCTGCCTTCACCCATTGCCCAAGTGAGGCGCTAATGGTTTCACGGTTGCGCATGCCTTGAATACCCATAACGGATTCCTTCATATTTTTATCGAAGACCAAAATTTGAGGAAGTTTGGCTCCTTCAATCAGAGGGATATCGCCCCAATTCGGAACAATCCCAATCGGATGACTGATTCCATTTTGTTGAATGAAGTCGAAAATTTCTTGACGGCTATAAGCTGGATCTCGCGCAGGAATGAGCGTAATCAGCTGTACTTGCGGAACACCAAGATATTCTTCCTGTAGATCTACCATGGCTCCAACGCCTGTAATTTCTTCGGGTTGAAGACATCCGAGTACCACCAATTTATCCTTAAGCAGATCTGTATTGAATTGGTAATCTGTGTTGAACCAGACTGTTCCTGCG
>JBIKVX010000144.1:0-5631 GCA_044356625.1 Flavobacteriales bacterium
AAACACATTACTTCAGAGAATTTATGGTTTCTATCGGAAGAGCATTGTTTTCGCGAGCAAGCATTGGAAGTGTGTAGTTTCAAAAAGAAGAAAAAGTCAAAGGTTGTTTACGATGCCGGGAGCATTCAAACATTGATTCGGTTAGTCGATGAAAATGGCGGAATGACGCTGCTTCCAGCTGCATATATTCAATTCCTATCAACGAAGCAACGAGCGAATGTGCGCGAATTCGCGCCGCCTGTTCCAATGCGATTGGTTCAGTTAACGACATTGCAAGATTATCCAAGAAAGAAGGTTGTTGAATTCTTACTTGAAGCCTTAAAACCTTCTGTGGCATGAAAATGAATTATGCGCAATTACCGGAAGAACTTCATTCGAATGTTTATCCTGAAATTTTTGA
Organism: Flavobacteriales bacterium; assembly: GCA_044356625.1. Classification (GTDB taxonomy): domain Bacteria; phylum Bacteroidota; class Bacteroidia; order Flavobacteriales_D; family Sanyastnellaceae; genus CAIZGX01. Next base: position 401 of record JBIKVX010000144.1, read on the forward strand.
AAAGGCTCGTGTTGTTTTTTGGAATGAGAAATTGGCAAACACTTTTCCAAATGCGTGCAATGCAGAGGAGTTTGAACGATTAATAAATGGAAGTGATCAGTGGTCGAAAGAACCGTTGGCTATGGCTTATGCTGGACATCAGTTTGGACACTTCAACATACTTGGAGACGGAAGAGCGGTATTGGTTGATGAATGGAAATCTTCAGAAGGATTTCTTCATGACGTTCATTTGAAGGGAAGTGGAATCACACCTTATTCACGAAGAGGCGACGGACGTGCAACGTTGAAAGCGATGTTGCGCGAAGCTATCATGAGCGAAGCCATTCATGCACTTCAAATTCCAACAACACGAACGCTTGCTGTTTTAAATACGGGAGATCAGATTCATCGAAACGGAATGGAGAAGGCCGGACTTTTAGCTCGCATGGCTTCTAGTCATCTGCGTGTCGGTACGTTTGAGTATGCAAGCATGCATGAGAGCGAAGATGTTTTGAAAGCACTTGCAGATTATGCCATTGTGCGACATTATCCGCATGTTGCGAATCATGAGAATCCTTATTTATCCTTGTTGAAGGAGGTTGTTCGAGTGCAGATAGATTTAATCGTCAATTGGATGCGCGTAGGGTTTATTCATGGCGTTATGAATACCGATAATATGAGCATTTCTGGAGAGACGATAGATTACGGTCCGTGTGCATTTATGAATGTATATCATCCAAAGACATGTTTTAGTTCTATCGATGCAGCAAAGCGATATGCTTTCGCAAGTCAGCCCGGAATTGCGCAATGGAATTTGTGGGTATTCGCAAATAGTTTAATGCCCCTCATTCATGATAATCCGAAAGTCGCTAAAGAAATGGCGGTTGAAGTGATTGATGAGTTTCCTGCGCAATTTGGAACAGCGTATTACAAAATGATGGGCGAGAAATTGGGCGTGGAGATTAACACGCAAGAAGGAAGGGGGTGGGTGGAAGAGTTGCTTTCCATCATGGAAGAAACGCATTCAGATTACACGAATTCATTTTTATTTTTGGAAGGAAAGGAAGTGAGTGAAGTGTTTTTAACAACCAGCCCTCGTTTTGAATTGTGGTTGGCTCAGAAAAATGATTTCAATATAATTGAAAAAGAAAATGTCAATCCAATTGTTATTCCTCGCAATGAATGGGTAGAGCGAATTTTAGCAGAGGCGGTGGACAACGACAATTGGGGGTTGTTTCTGTCCTACCTAGATCGACTTAAAGATCCATACGAATCAAAGTTGGAAGATGTTTTTTCAACCTTCAATCCGAAAAATGATTTGAGTTTTAAAACGTTTTGCGGGACTTAGAATCATACGTGTGATTATTAAAAATAAATACGTATATTTGATTCATGAAAAAGCAGAGAAAAACAGAGTCGATTCGTCCGAAACTTACGCTTTCGATAGATTCTGTTATAGTACAAAAGGCAAAGGAATATGCCGAGTATAAAGGGAAAAGTCTATCTTACTTAGTTGAAGAATTTTTTCATGAGTTAGTTAAAGAGCGTGAAGCTAGTTACAACTATTCTGTTTCAGAATTGGATGAAATTAGGTCTTTAGTTAAAGGTAAAATACCTAAAGGCCTTGACTATAAGGAAGAGATAAAGAAGATAAAATTGCAGAAACTTGAAAGGGTAAAATAAATTATGAGTACTGTGATTTATTTGTTTCTAGATTCAGATGTGCTTATTGACTTTTACGCAGATCGTGATGATTTCTCAAATTCTGCTAGAAAAATATTCGAACACGCGGAATTACATAAAAGGGATATGCGCTTGATTACCACTCCAGTTGCAATAAGTAATGTGCATTATTTGCTAAAGAAATATTTGGAAAAGGAATTGTTGTCGAGATGTTTTGATCATTTGATTTCTAATGTAGAAATAATACCAATGTCGGGTGAAGTAGTTCAGCATGCCTATGATCTGGGGTGGAGCGACTTTGAAGATGCAATGCAACATCAAGCATGCGTTGATTATAGAAAGGATACGATAATCATCACGAGAAACGTGAAAGACTATAAAAAGTCAATGTTAAAGGTGATGTCACCGAAAACATTCGTTCGTGATTATTTGAAATAACTACCCCCCAAAAACCTTCTTCAACAACTCCGAAGTTCGTGCAAGAGGGTCTTTGCGAATAAGTAGCTCTTCTTCGGCAACCTTCACGAATAGTCCGTCAATGGCGCGTTCGGTGGCGAACTGAACTAAGTCTGGATTCACCTTTTCAATCAGTGGAATCTTATTGTAACGTGTGATCACGAATTCCCAATTCTTGGTAGCACCTACTTTGTCGAGTGATGTTTTAATGATTGGTTTGAAGGCTTCAACCAACGCAGCGCGTGTTTTCGATTTCAAAAATTCTGTCCCGGCATTTTCTCCGCCCTTAACAATGTTAATTGCATCGGTAATGGTCATGTCGGAAATAGCGCGCACAAATATGTCTTTCGCTGCGCTGCCCGCATCTTCGGCAGCTCGATTAAGAGAGAGAATAACTTCGTCGCACTCTTTGTTCAAACCAATGCTGCGCAATTTGTCTTCGACCTTTTTCGCATCTGGAGGAAAGGGGATTTTAATTTTTGGATTACCGAAATAACCATCTGTCTTAGAAACCAACTCCGTTCCTTTGGTCGCTCCTTTTGAAAGAGCCTCTTTTAATGCTTTTCCAGCCTCTTCCTCAGAGAATCCATTATTTGTAGTTGTTTGCTGAAGTTTCTGTTCAGCTTGTTTTTTTAAATCCTTTAGACTTTGAGCGCAAGATGAAAGGACAAACGAACTGAATAGGACTAACGCGGTAATGGATTTAATGCTTTTCATCTAAGATAAATTAATTGGAGTGTTTCCCTCAAATATAGCCAATAATCTCTAATTGGGCGCTATTTGAACGTAGTGTTTGTTCTCATAGCATGTGAAGAAATTCGCTTTATTAGGGGTCCACCACCGAACAAATTTCGACGGGTAATCATGAAGTCGCACACATCCCAAACTAATAGGCGTACCCATAAACAATCCAGGTCTAGACCCTCCAACAGCAAATTCGTGAATGCCGTTAACATATCCTTTGGCCCCGGGAAATTCATCGTCTGGTGTTATATGCATAAAGTTGGGTAGAGGTACACGTCCTTTGTAAGTAATTACATGCTGACTGGCGAAACCAAGTAGTTTGTCTCTTTTTTGATCCAAACTGTCGTAAGCGAATTGATGGTCCCAGTGGCGAGAGGTTATGGTACATTTTGGACCATAGTATCTCGGCTGTCCATCATAATCGCGCTGATTGGCTTGAGAAGCAGCTGCGTTTTTAGAGGAGGTCACGAACTGTGCGACCATAATCAATGTGTCGTTTTGAATTTCACAGAGACACATGCGCTGCCCAATGCAATATTTTTCGCCTTCAATTTCAATGATTGGCTCTTTATAAAGTGGCTCGGTTCGGAATTGATCCACATGTTGGAAATAGTTCAGATAGGAATAGAATTGACTGCCCCATTTTTGCTTTTCATTTAATGAAAGCGCGTTGTACCAAGCAACTATACTTTCCTCATTGTTCGGTGTTATTTTTATTTCTTCCCAGAAATTAAGTAGTTCTTTAAATTCTTCAAGTTTCTTGTTTTGAGCTTGCTTGTCTTGACAGCCTTTGCATTTGCCATTCTCGTCAGTTGTGTTAAAATCAGCAACAATATACCTCCAAGACAAGTAATTGTCTTTTTCGAAACTGTGGTTGAAAAGATCCTCAAAGGTGTAATGCTTGTCATGAATGCGATCAATCTTACTTAATATAGGTGTATAGCAAGGATTCGTTTTTAAAATTTCGTTAGAGTTTAATTCAAGCGCATGAAACTTGTCATAATCGAGAAATAAACTTCGCCTTTCTTTGAGCGCCATATCGCTTTGCTCTATAGTGTTCGAAACTCGCAGGCAATTGCTCCAAGCCTCAACTGTTTGCTTTGTTAGTGCTTCCTGATGGAAATAGTTCCAGAAAAAATCTTTCCATTCTTGAGGAGCGGTTTTTAATTTAAGATCTGAGATGAATAAATATTTTTGACTCTGATTTAACCCTGATAAATAATTGAGAGCTATTTTTTTTATTTCGTCATTCGATATTGAAAAATGTGTAACTGAGTTATTAGGGACTGCTCTAAAAAGTAGATTAAATCCTCCCACGATATTCCCATTTGGCTTTTTTAGATTAAGAACTGCCATTGCATATACCTTGGCGGTTGTATCAGCATCGAATTCGCCCTCAGAAATTAGTTTCTCTGCAAGCCCCCAATCTCCGATTTTAATGGCCTGACTGAATTCAGATTTAGCATTTTTCCTAAAAACAAAGTAACTCGCAGTTGCGACTAGACTAATCAGTATAAAGGTTATACCGATAAGTACTTTTCTCTTTTTGGTAGCCATGATCGTTACAAAAAAAACTGCTTCTGTTTAAGGTTGTCAAATTTAACACGAATGAATTAATAAATTCATTAATAAAATCTAATTATCCTTTATTATCCAATTTTTTCCAAAACACGCACTCTAATTTGCGCATCTTTCTCATCGGTCAGTTTTTCCAATTCGGACGATTCGATCATTAGTTTTCCAGTAAAGTCTTTGTCTGAAATTCCTCCAGCGTTTACGCGAACATTGTAACAAGCTCCAATCACAGCAGTGCGAATAGCCAATGCGCCAACGCCAGCGTCGGTAACAGAATTAGGATTGCCTTGCTCGATCATTGCTTCACAAACTTCAAAGGCTTTGAATGCAACGCGAGCAGTTCTCATTGGAATTTCCATGGCGTATTTCGATGCACTTTGAATAGCTTCCGTGCGAGCCGCTTTTTCTTCTTCAGAATTTTTCGGTAATCCGAATGCTTCCATAATCTTATTGAAAGACTGCGTGTCTTCGTCTACCAACCAATTCAATTCATCTTGAATTTCTTTGGCTTTTACAGCCCAATTCGAAAACTCGTCCCATCGGGCATCCCATCCACGTTTGTGTGCGGAAAGGTTAGCTACCATTCCTGCCAGTGCTGCACCCATAGCGCCGCAATAGGCGCTTACAGATCCTCCACCTGGAGCTGGAGATTCACTTAAGGTTTCGTTAGCGAAAGCAGTTAGACTCATGTCAACCAATTTCTTTCCGCCTCCTAAATTCTTCTCAATAATGAATTCAATAATTTTTTCTTCCGGATGGAAAGGCGCTAGATCATCGAGTCCTAAAGACTTAAT
>JBIKVX010000145.1:0-5597 GCA_044356625.1 Flavobacteriales bacterium
AGGAAGCCTTTTCTCCATTAGGAAAAATATATGTAGCACCTAATGCTTGGGCGGTGTCTTCAATTACAAATAACTTGTGCTTTTTCGCAATTTCCATTATAGCATTCATATTCGCCCCTTGGCCAAACAAATGCACAGGTACTATTGCCTTGGTTTTAGGCGTAATAGCCTTTTCAATTTCCTCAGGGTCAATGGTGAAATCGAACTCCTTTGCTTCAACTAAAACAGGCACTAATCCAAGTAAAGCAATAACTTCCGCAGTGGCGACATAAGTAAAGGAAGCAGTTATCACTTCATCGCCGGGCCTAAGTCCTAGACCCATCATTGCAATTTGCAAGGCATCGGTTCCATTTGCGCATGGAATAACATGCTTCACTCCCAAATAATTTCCTAAATTTTGCTGAAACTCTTTAACCTCTGGCCCATTGATAAAAATACCGTGATCCATAACTCCTTGAATCGCTGCATCTACCTCAGGTTTTATCTTTAAATACTGGGATTTCAAATTAACCATTTCCATAAGCGAATAAATATTTCGGCAAACTTAACAAGTAAAATTCGCAGAGAAATCACACGTTTATCTGATTCATTCCTGAAAAAGATCTTAGTTATTAACATTTTATTTGTATTTATTGTTAATAAAGTTTATTTTCGCAGCCCTAAAAAATATTATGACAACTCCTAAAATACATTTCGCAATATTAGTTTGTAGTATTTGTATATCAATTCTTGTCACCTCAGGGTGTAACGATGCAGCCAAGCCCATTGACTCAAAGCCCGTTCCGGCTGGCCCTGAGATCCCCAAACCAAAAGAAGTTAAAATTACAATCGATACTTTACTCACTGATTACGCTTCCATTATTTCTGGGGTAGAGCCGATGAAAAACTACACTGAAATTGCTACTTCGGCTGGATGGCAAAACTTAAAAAAAGAATTAGATAACGAATGGTCATTGGTTGACACCAATAAAATCTCTAAAATCAAGTCATGGGTTACCAAGACAAACTACCTTCCTAAAGATAGCTTAACCTTGTTCTACCCCTTCGCAGGTGGAGACGCGTTGTATTCGAATTGCTTCTTCCCAACAAGTAAAAAGACCATTATGATTGGCTTAGAACCTATTGGTTCCGTTGGCAAAGAATTAAAAGCAGACTCTTCATGTCTCAATTATATTAAAAAAATCAAAAAAGCGCTTTACACCTCGAATAGAAGCGGCTATTTTATGACCATTAGTATGAACGCTGAATTGCATCAGAACGATTTAAACGGCACACTTCCACTGCTGCTATTCTATGCCAGAAGACAGGGATTAATGGTTTCAAAAATCGAATATTTCTATCTTGATTCTTTAGGGAACGAAAAAACAACAACTGCAAATGATGCGCTTGGGGTGAATCTAACTCTTTGCAATCCGGACCAAACTCACAAGAAAATTATCCAATACATCTCAACGGATATAAGTAACAGCGGCTTGCAGCAAAATATCGGCTTACAGAATTATATAAAATCAATTGACGGGAAATATTCGTTTTTAAAAGCCGCATCGTACTTGTTGCATTCGCCTTCGTTCAGTATAATTAGAGATCTTATTTTAAATAACACTAAAGCGCTTCTTCAGGATGATTCAGGAGTGCCCTACAAGTTTTTAAATGACTCTACATGGAGTGTTCAGCTATTTGGAAAATATACAAAACCAATCGGTCTATTTGCAGGAAGAATACAGTCTGATTTAAAAACGGCCTTTGCGACGAAATCGCCTTCAGAGTTGCCTTTTCGCATAGGATACAATATTTCCCATAACGAACCACACTTGATTTTATCCAAAAAAAATTGATATGAAAAAACACCTAACACATTTTCTTAACTTGGTTTTCATTTTCTGCTCATACACAATGGTTGCTGAAACCAAAATAATTGCAGATACTACCGAAATCTCAGAGGACAGCATTTATATTGACAACAACTCTTACAAACTTCATTGGAACACTGCTAGTCTTTATGCAGGTTGGAAAACTGCAGAAAAGTCAAAGATTAATTCTGAGGTTATTTACATCGATTCAATAACTAAATTCACGATGCCCGTTCCAGGAAAAAAGACAAGTGAATATAGCCGCCTGCATACTGGATGGGATTTAAATCTTAAAGAAGGTGAGCCAGTAAAGTCTGCATTCGACGGAAGGGTGCGTTATGCCGGATTCAATAACGGCGGCTATGGTAACATTGTAATCGTTAGACATGGCAGTGGAATAGAAACGTGGTACGCCCATCTATCAAGCGCCTCTGTAGTGCCTGGACAACGTGTGAAATGTGGAGAGACAATAGGGCTTGGTGGTAGCACTGGAAGATCAACGGGACCTCATTTGCATTGGGAAATGAGATACAAAGACGTTCCATTGGACCTCGCGAAAATCATTGATTATGGAAGCAAAACCATTCCAAAAAGAAAAATAAAAGTTAAAGATCTTACAGGTGATGGAATGCTCTCACTAACGCACCATAAAATCGCAGAGGGCGATACGCTTGACAGCATTGCAAAAAAACACAATTCTACTCCCGATCGCTTAATTCGCTTAAACGGACTTGCTCCTAATCCTGCTATCATTCCCGGAAAATACATCCGAGTAAGATGAAGAAATACTTTCGACCGGGACAAATAGCAGCAATTCTGATTGCCAATATGATTGGCACAGGTGTATTTACTTCTCTCGGCTTTCAAGTATTAGACATCCATTCTGGTCTCGCAATTTTACTTCTGTGGCTTATCGGAGGTGTTGTTTCTATGCTCGGAGCTGTTTGCTATTCGCGCCTAACTGTATTAATGCCTCGCAGCGGCGGAGAGTATGTATTTCTATCCAAAATATACCACCCTTCACTTGGTTTTTTAAGTGGGTGGGTATCATTAATTATTGGTTTTGCGGCGCCGATTGCCGCAGCTTCTTTTGCATTCGGTAGTTATTTCAACAATTTCAACCCTTGGATTTCTCAACATTTCGGGTTTTCAATATCGCCAGCAACTGCAGGAGCATCCGTCATCTTATTGCTCACTTTGCTAAATATCTTGAAAAAGATAGCTGGCGCTAAATTTCAGTTTTTATTCACCACAATTAAAATTTTATCAATACTCGCCATCATATTCATTGGGCTTTCAGCACCTGAGACTGGAGACACGACATTTGCATTTGACCAAGCCTTCAGCTCTGAAATTTTCACACCTGCATTTGCAATTTCGCTCTTTTTTATAAGCTATTCCTACTCAGGTTGGAATTCGTTGTGTTATATCACCGAGGAGATTGAAAATGCACCAAAGAAGATTTTTAAAAACCTGCTGCTCGGAACATCCTTCGTTACAATAATTTACGTTGCGTTAAACTACACTTTTTTGCGTGTTATTCCTACGCAAGAATTAAGCGGTTGCCCAGATATTGTTATGAAATTCGCAGAGCATGCGCTCAGCCCTTCAGTAGCTCATTTGGCGAGCGGATTAATCTGTGTGCTCCTTCTTTCTACAATAAATTCAATGATAATAATTGGTCCTCGAGTGAGTAAATCAATAGGAGAAGACTTTTCGAAATTAAATTTCCTTTCCAAGGAAAACAAGGATGAATCTCCTTACTTCGGACTTATCATTCAACTCTTGCTCGCCCTAATATATTTATTTACGGCAAGCTTTGAGCAGTTGATTATCTATACAGGATTTGTCTTGAATATATTTACTTTCCTATCTGTTCTAGGGTTGTTTTTTATCAAAGAAAACACTGAGCGTTTTAAACTAAAAAAACTCATTGCACCCTTGCTCTTTCTTTCATACAGTCTGTGGTTGTTATTCTACGGCGTATATAGAAAGCCGCTTGAATCAGGAATTGGCATAGGCGTATGTCTTTTAGGACTTGCAGTCTATTTCTTTATTCGTCAATCTGGCACCAAAATAAAGGCCTAAGCGTTTTTACTTTGATTCAATACTCTATTTTAGCAGAATGAAAAAGTTCCAATTGTTCTTTTCTTTTTTATTTATTTCAAATTTTGTTTTTGCTCAATGGCAAGTCCGTGATTCATCGCTTTTTAATCCCCATGTAACTGTTGGTTATGGTTATTCAACTCCGGGCGGAGATCTAGCCAATAGATTTGGAAACAACGGCAGCATTGAGGTGGGCTTTCACATAAAAGACAAGAAAAATTGGTACTACGGAGTTCAATTCAACTATTTATTCGGAAATAAAGTTCATGAGCCAAATCTGTTGAGTAACCTCCTTACATCTCGCGGCGAAATTTTAGATGAGCAGGGACAGATTGCGACAATGTTCATTCAAGAAAGAGGATTCAACCTGTTTTTACAAGGCGGTAAATTATTTCCAGTGATTGGGCCTAACAAAAACTCTGGACTCCTTATTACAGGAGGAGTTGGTCTTATTCAACATAAAATTAGAATAGAACACCAGGAGGCCAAAATCACTCAATTGGAGGGCGAGTATTTGAAAGGCTATGACCGATTAACGAATGGACTTTCTGTGAATCAATTTATTGGCTACTATCACTTGAGCAACAACAGACTAATCAATTTCTACATTGGAGCCCAGGCAACTGAAGGGTTTACCCAAAGTCGAAGAGAATGGAATCTTGACACGCAAACACAGGACAATTCGAAACGCTTGGATATGCTTTTTGGTTTGCGTGCAGGGTGGATTTTGAATTTGTATCAGCGCGCTCCCAACGACTACTACATCTATTAACATGTTTCGATTTTTTTATTCAATCGTTTGGCAAATCATAGGAATTCTTCTTCCGGTTGTTGGGCTGTTCAATAAAAAAATTCAAATTGGAAATAAGGGAAGAAAAGCTTCATTTTCCACATTAATAAAATGGCGATTATCACTTCCTGCTGAATCGAGAATTGTTTGGTTTCATTGTGCTTCACTCGGCGAGTTCGAGCAAGGGAGACCGGTTATAGAGGCGTTAAAAGAAAAAGAACCTCATTCGTTCATAGCACTTACCTTCTTCTCTCCTTCCGGATATGAAGTGCGAAAAAATTACACGGGTGCAGATTGGATCGGATATCTTCCTATTGACACCTATTTCAATGCTCGTAAATTTGTTAAAATCCTTCGTCCTCAACAAGCCTTTTTTGTGAAGTATGAATTTTGGATGAACTATTTCCTTCAACTTAAAAATAACAAAACGAAACTCTTTTGCATCTCTGTTATTCTTCGAGAAGAACAGCGTTTTTTCAAATGGCACGGGTTCGTCTGGAAACCAACACTAAAGGCGGTTACACACTTTTTCGTTCAGAATGAAAGCACCCTTCAATTATTAAAAAAAATCACGTTTAACAATGTCACTCTTTCAGGCGACACACGCTTCGACCGTGTGGTGGAAATTGCAAATTCACCGAAAGAACTCGCTTGGATTTCTTCCTTCAAACAAAATAATTTTCTTGTTGTTTTGGGATCTAGTTACACCGAAGAAGAATCACTTATTTCCATGCTTCTTTCGCGCGTGAACGACTTGAAAGTTTGCGTTGTTCCGCACGAAATTCATGTGACTCGCATTCAAGAATCTTTAACACGTTTTGAAACGTTCGGAGCTGTCCTTCTGTCTTCCT
>JBIKVX010000147.1:0-5569 GCA_044356625.1 Flavobacteriales bacterium
CCCAATCGAAAGGGGATTGTTTAATGGGATTAGAAAAAGTTCCTGAAAGTCCTATGGGAACACCGTTGTAGCGATCTGCGTATTCACCTGTGGGTTGCACAATCTGCATTCCAACGCCTATGGTGGTATGACGCGGATTGCGGTCGGAGTAGCTTTTTTCTTGTGCGAAATTCGAGAGAGAGATTAACGCAAATGAAAACACGAGGAGCTTTTTCATAGTAATTTTTTTGGAAGCCTTTCAAAAGTTATACCCAAACAAAGTTAAGTCGTTTTACCTTCGTGGAATATGGCGAACGCATCTATTTGGATATTGGGAAAAACGGGTCAGCTGGCGCAATGCTTCGCCGATTCGTTCAATAATGAAACATCTGTTTCAACACGGTTTTTAGGAAGAGACGAACTCGACTTCGAATACGATTTGTTTGAACAACTTTCTGAGCTGAATGAAATTCCAGATGTGATTATCAATACTGTTGCCTACACCGCAGTAGACAAAGCCGAATCGGAAGAGGAACTCTCACACCGTGTGAACGCCGAAGCCGTGAGCGAGTTGGCGGATTTCTGTTCGTTGCACGACATTGTGCTGATTCATTTTTCAACTGACTACGTCTTCAACGGAGAAAAAAATTCACCTTACACCGAAGACGATGAATGCAATCCGTTGGGAGTCTATGGAAGAACAAAACGCGAAGGAGAGCTAGCCGTGTTGGAATGCGCAACCGGAATTGTGATTCGTCTCAGTTGGCTGTATTCCAACTACGGAAAGAATTTCTATTTAACCATGAAAAATGCCATGGCTTCCGACCCGGCCCGTGAACTGCGCGTTGTGAAGGATCAAGTTGGTTGTCCAACAAACGCTTCCGACGTTGCGAATTCCGTTTCCATTTATGTAATAAAATGTTTAAATAAAAAAACCGAATGGACGTTCGGTCTCTTCCATTTCACCGGTAACGAAGTTATTTCGTGGTACGATTTCGCGGTGAGAATTAAGAATGAATTTGGTTTTTCGAATTCTATCTTACCTATTTCAACTTCGGAGTATCCAACTCCGGCGAAGAGGCCAGCTTATTCGGTATTATCTTCAATTAAAGGTGTATTTAAAGGAAAGAAAGGGGAAGAAAAAACAAGTGCTTAACATTGAGTGAGTTTCTTCACGATTCGAAAACAATTCGTTAGTCTTCTTTTCAAATAGCATTGACATTCAGGCTGAATACGAAAACTAAATTCGTTGGGTGAAATTAAGCCCGAAAAAATACGTTGTCAACTTTTTCCTGAAACCACTTTTGTGGGTTGTTGGAGGCGCGATAGCAATTTCACTGTTGATGTGGTGGTTTATTCCTCCGGTTTATAATTTTTCTGAGCCTACGGCTTTTCACGGAAGTGAATGGTACAACCCTTATACAGCAATAGATACAAACGATTTGAAGCTGTCGAACTTCCAGATTCAATCGAAATCTTACGGAGGTGTTACAAACGGAAGAAACAACTCTTCGGAACGTGTTTTTTCAACCTATAAAAATTTAGGTTACGATGTAATTACCATTTCAGATTACATGAAAATAAACCACTACCAGGAAGATTCTTTTCCGCATGTGGCCGTTTATGAGCATGGATACGGAGCTTTCAAAAATCACCAAGTGTGTATTGGTGCATCTGAAGTTATGTGGCTCGACTTTCCGCTTTTCCAATCGCAAAGTAGCAAGCAGTTTGTGTTGAATGAATTGAAAAAGAAAAACAAGTGCGTGGCCATTGCGCACCCTTCCTTGCGCGACGCCTATTCCGCAGATGACATGAAAGTTCTTCGCGGATATGATCTGATTGAAGCACTAAGCAACTTCAAGAACAGCCTTGAATTGTGGGATGCCGCCCTTTCCGCGGGGAATCCGGTTTTTCTTGTTGCCGACGACGACGCGCACAACCTCGACAAGCCCAACGATTACGGAAGAGTAGCTACTGTTATTCATTCCAAGTCTTCGAACGAAGACAGCCTTATTCACGCGTTGAAACACGGCAATGCTTATGGACTTGTTGTTCAAACACCTGAAGGAGATTCACACGAAGCGAAAGCGAATCGATTCAAGAAACTTCCTCAATTACTTCAGCACACGGTTGTGAACGATTCTATTTTCTTGAGCTTCACAGACAGCATTCGCGAGATTAAAGCTGTTGGACAAGACGGCATAGTCTTACTGAACACTACGCTGAGTAACACCACCTCTAGCTTTGCTTTCGCGCTAAATGAAGTTTCTCATTTTGTTCGGTTTGAAATAAAACTGAAGGACGGATCTAAGATTTACACCAATCCAGTTTTCCGCTCAGTAGACGGAAAGAAACCCCTTGTCCTTTCCGCAGGAATAGATGTTTGGGCATCGCAGTTCTATCGGCTTCTTGGAATTTTAGTTATCGGTTTCTTTATTCTTAGGGTCAGAAATCCTAATCGATTCAGAAAACCTATTTTCTCTAGACGCGGCACCCGCATTCAAGTATAAGAATTTCTTCCCTTCTCTTACCTTTTCTTCCCCTCTCTTAACTTCTCTTACCTATAAGATGTTCTCTAACTGAAGAAGAAAACGCTTACGCGGAATGCCACCGGCAAAGCCAGTCAAAGAACCATTCTTCCCAATCACACGGTGACAGGGAATAATAATCGCAATGGGATTCTTCCCTATGGCTTGTGCGGCTGCGCGAATGGCTTTTTTATTTCCATGTTGAAGAGAAACCCACTCATAGCTTTTTGTTTGTCCGAATTCAATTTGAAGAAGAGTATTCCAGATGTTTTGTTGGAATGCAGTCCCAGAAGGCAGCAGCGGTAAATCGAAGATCTGACGGGTTTTCGCGAAGTATTCGTGTAATTGTTTCTTCGCTGTTTCCAGTATCTCACACGAACATTGTTCCTTCAATTCTTCATCTGCAAAATCAATGCGTGTAATGTTTTTTCCGTCGGAAAATAAATGCAAATAACCGATTTTGAAATGGTCACTGATTTGAAATCGGTTATTTTCAGATCGGGGCGAATAATCATTCGCCCCGATCTGTTTATCGGAATAATCATTCGCCCCGATGCGATTATTTATACAATTTTTTATCAATGATAAATTGATTAACAGATTCCGAAAGATCATCAGATTTTCCAGAATTCACAATGCTTTCTCTGATTATCGTTGAAGAAACATCCATAGCTTCGAAAGCAATAAACTCAAACTGCTCAGAATAATCTTGAACCAACGAATGATTCGCAAATTGATTTTCTATCTCGCGTGAACAAACCAAGAATTTCACACTTTGAATGAGCTCTTCGTATTTATACCATGCTGGAAGCTGATTCACAACATCTGTTCCACAGAGAATATGAAAATTGAAGGAAGGATATTCTTCCTTCAATTTGTGAATGGTGTGAATGGTATATGATGGCTTTGGCATGTCGAGTTCGATGGTGCAGAGCTTCATGTGCTCTTCGTGCATGAGAGCGAGCGATACCATGTTCGCACGATCGTTCGCAGGAGCGAGAGAGGTGAAATCTTTCAACGGATTGTGCGGACTAACCACGAACCACACTTCGTCAATTTTATTCGATAGCAGCGCTGCATGCGCCATGGCGAGATGTCCGTTGTGAACGGGATTGAAAGAACCGAATAGAAGCGCTATGTTCATTCAGCAAGGAAATCGTTAACTAGCATCATCGCTTCGGCTTTCGCAACGTCAAGATTATCGTTCACCAAACGAACATCGAATTTGTTGGCGTAGGTTAATTCCAATCCAGCTTTCGAAACACGTTGCTGAATCTTTTCTTCAGACTCTGTCGATCTGTTTTTCAATCTGTCCATCAACGCTTCCACACTCGGAGGCTGAACAAAGACAGCCAATGCGCGATGATGAAATATTTCTTTGAGATGAAGTCCGCCTACAACATCAACATCGAAGATGACATGTTTTCCAGCTTTCCAAATGCGTTCTACTTCGCTTTTTAATGTGCCGTATTTCGTTCCGGCATAGACTTCTTCCCACTCTACAAATTCGTTGTTGTCTATCTTATTTTGAAATTCTTCGTTCGATAAAAAATGATAATCTTTTCCGTCGACTTCTTCTCCTCGTCGTTCGCGAGAAGTAGCACTAACGCTGAATGCCAACATAAGCGCGGGCTCTGAGAGTAAGTAGCGGACAAGCGTTGTTTTACCCGCGCCACTTGGAGCAGAAAAAATAATGGCTTTTCCGGTTACTTGACTAGAGAACATTGTTGATTTGCTCTTTTATTTTTTCCAGTTCATCTTTCATTTCAACCACCATGCGCTGCATCATAGCATCGTTGGCTTTCGAGCCAATGGTGTTCACTTCTCGTCCAATTTCTTGAGAAATAAATCCGAGTTTTCTTCCTTGTGCACCGCCGCTTAATTCTTCATTGAACATCTCGCAGTTCGAAAGCAAACGTTGCAATTCTTCAGACACATCGAGTTTTTCCAAATAGTAAATCAATTCTTGCTCGAATCTGTTCTCGTCAATTCTTTCCTTCCCAACTAATTCATCTAACTGCGCTTTAATGCGTTCTCTTGTTTTTTCCTTGCGCTCTTCTATAGGCGCAATAAGGTCTGCGCGCAATCGAAGAATATTTTCAATGCGCATTTCAAATTCCTTTTGGAGCTTTGCGCCTTCGGTTTGTCTGTAATTTTCGAATTGATTAAACGCTTGCTTCACCAGTTCGGCAATGCTGTTCCATTCGTCTTCCGTTGGCTCTGCTTGCTCGAACTTCATAACCTCTGGCATACGCATAAGTGTGGCCAATAAGTCTGGAGCGCCAAGGTCTTTTCCTTCCTTCCACAACGTAAGTTCGTTGTAGTAAGAGTTCATTAAATCTGTATCGAGATGCATGCGCTTTTCGCCGCTGTTGTTTTCAATATAAATGGAAACCTCTGACTTTCCGCGCACCACTAGCTCTCCGTACGTTGAACGCAACTCCAGCTCTTTGTCGCGATACACACTCGGAACGCGAACGCTTAAGTCTAATCCTTTGCTGTTGAGCGAGCGCACTTCAGCTGAGAACTTTTTGGTTTCTTTCTGAAGTTCGGCTTTACCGTAGCCGGTCATGGATCTTAGCATGTGTGCAATTTTGCATGCAAAGATACAACATTGAACATTGGAGGTTGAAGAATGTTGTTTTCCTTTGCAGACGAAATGAAAATGAAAAAGACCGCCATTCTTCTTGTGAACTTGGGTTCACCCGACGCTCCAACTCCAGGTGCTGTGTATAGATATTTAACCGAGTTCTTGAACGATCCGCGTGTTGTAGACGTTGCGGCAATTGGAAGAGCCATTCTAGTGAACGGAATTATTGTTCCTTTCCGTCACAGAAAAAGCGCTGCGATTTACAAGAAACTC
Source organism: Flavobacteriales bacterium (assembly GCA_044356625.1). GTDB lineage: Bacteria > Bacteroidota > Bacteroidia > Flavobacteriales_D > Sanyastnellaceae > CAIZGX01. Next base: position 5,371 of record JBIKVX010000147.1, read on the forward strand.
TGGACGGAAAACGGTTCGCCGTTGATTCATTATGGAAAGAGAAACAGAGAGCAATTGCAAGCGCGTTTCAATGAGAATGAAACAAAAGTTTTCTTGGCTATGCGCTATCAGGTTCCGAGTATAGACAACGCCCTTCGCGAGATTGAAGAGTGGGGTGCAGAGAAGATTGTCGTGTTGCCGCTTTTCCCACACTACGCTT
>JBIKVX010000148.1:0-5549 GCA_044356625.1 Flavobacteriales bacterium
TTAAGACCTCGAAAAAAGGCATCCCTTGTCTGTAATTATTTCTTAAACCCATGAGTTAAATAATTTAGGATTTAATGTCTTTGTTATGAAGTCGTTTTCAAGGTTTCCCCGTGCAGGAGAGTATTCACTTCCGAAAAAAATAATTTGAAGATGAAGTTTGTTCCAACTTTCTTCAGGAAACAATTTCTTCGCGTCACGCTCGGTTTGCTCAACGGACTTCCCATTCGTTAATTTCCAACGCGTCATTAGTCTGTGAATGTGTGTGTCAACAGGAAAGGCGGGTACCTCAAATACTTGAGCCATAACAACGCTTGCGGTCTTGTGTCCCACACCAGGCAATGCTTCTAGCGATTCAAAGGACGCTGGCACTTCACCGTTGTGCTCGTTAATGAGAATATGGGAAAGGTTAAAGATGGCTTTGCTCTTTGCAGGTGAAAGGCCACACGGTTTAATGATCTCTCGAATTTCTTCAATACTCAATTTGATCATGTCGAACGGATTGTTCGCACGCTTAAATAAATGTGGGGTAATTGTATTCACCCGAGCGTCTGTGCATTGCGCCGAAAGCAGCACTGCAATTAACAAGGTGAATGCGTCAGTATGATCGAGAGGTATGGGTGTTTCAGGGTATAGTTTTTCCAATTCAATTCTCACATAATCCGCCGCCTCTTTCTTTCTCATTAGGGAATGAATTGAAATTGAGTTTTGTCCTTTGTGAAATATTCACGCTTGGATTGTCCACTCCAACGTACCTCAACGATATTCTGTTGATCGGAAAATAATTCCAAGAGAATGGTATTCCCTACGACCACTTGATTTGGATCGAAGTAATTTCCTTCAATAAATAAAGTAGTCATGTCATTGTCTACGCTGTATCCAATAAAATTTAAAACGACATTTTTTCCTCCAACTTGAAGACTAAGTTTTTCACCAATGTATTTTTTTACAAGTTCATATACCTCAGGGGTTTGCGGGTATAGCGAATGGTATCTGTAACATTGCGCCTCAATGGCATGCTCCAAATCATCGGTAAATATTTTGGAAGTAATTTCAATAGCACGAGTCTGAGCATTGAATTCAATGCTGGTGTTGCTCAAATAGAATTTATGAGGCACCGGTGCAGATGCCTGAAGGCACAGTGTCAAGAGGGCGAAGGAGAACAATAGAGCCGATTTCATTTCGCCAAATTACAACGAATTCTAGTTTACCCCTTACCTTTGAAGTATGTTAAAATGCACATTGAATAGTGATGAGCTCGCAAAAGCAAAAGCAATTGTAGACGGTTCTCAGAAAATAGTTATTTCTACCCACATCTCACCCGATGGTGATGCCATTGGTTCTTCCTGCGCTATGGCGCAGATGCTGGTTAAGTTGGGTAAGAATGTTACAATAGTTCTTCCCGATAATGCGCCTGCTTATCTGAGTTGGTTGAATGGCAATGAATACGTCGTTGTATGCAAAGAGGAGAGCGAAGAAACAGCAAAGCGCATTCAAGAGGCGGATGCGATATTCATCTTAGATTACAACCACTTGGGAAGAATAGGTGAGGCGGTAAAGAAAATGCTCGAGGCGCAAATGGGGGTGAAGCCATTTATTCTAATCGACCATCACGAGCAACCCGCTACTTTTCCTGAAGTCGTTTATTCAGATACAAGTATTTGCAGCACATGTGAAATGGTTTTTCATTTTGCTGGCGCAATGAATTGGTTGGAACTTATTGATGTGCCAACAGCACAAGCCATTTACTGCGGAATTATGACCGACACCATGTCGTTCCGTTTTCCAAGTGTGAGTCCAGAAACGCACGAGATAGCCGCTTGGCTCATGCGCAAAGGATTGAAGCCACATGTGGTTCATGAAAATGTATTGGATTCGCAACGACTAGATCGCTTGCGTCTAATGGGATATGCGCTCTCTGAATGCATGACTGTTCTGCCTGAATACAAAGCAGCATTCATTGCAGTAACAAAAGAGAACATAGATCGCTTTCAGCCACAATCAGGAGATACAGAAGGCTTGGTGAATATGGCTTTGAGTATTGAGGGGACAACCATTGCGGCGTTCTTCCGTGAAGACGATGATTGTGTTAGAATTAGTTTTAGAAGCAAAGGAACACGTGATGTCAATCAAATGGCTCGCGCTCATTTCAACGGAGGTGGACACAAGAATGCTGCTGGAGCGCGCTTGCATGAGTCATTGGAACATACTATTAGAAAGTTTATAGAGTTACTACAAAAAGGAGAGATATAATGAAATTGATTTATTTGATTTTTGCTTTCACAGCAATTTTAATGAGTTGCGATAGTTGTTCAAACGATAAAAAGGTTGTTCAGCAAATGACACAGGCGCAAATAGATTCCATGCTCATTGCGCAAAACAGGAGTTTTCTTGTTCAAGAAAAAGATCGAATTCAAAAATTTGTTTCGGAAAAGAAATGGCCGACTACAATTTCAGGAACGGGTATTCATTATTGGATTTATGAAAACGGTTCGGGTGAAACGGTAAAGTTTGAGCAAGTGGCAATGGTTGAATATGAAGTTTCATTGCTAGACGGAACTGTAATATATAAGAGTAAACCAGGCGAAAGGGTTTCTGTGAAAATAGGACATGACAATATTGAAAGTGGGTTACATGAGGCGATTCAGCTATTGCGTATAGGAGATCGCGCGAAATTTGTTTTGCCTTCTTATCGAGCTTATGGTTTAACAGGAGAGGGGAAAATCCCGATGAATGCTTCAGTGATCTACGATATTTTTTTAGCGGATATTCGTTAATTATATAATCCGTCGCAAGATTTTCGCTAACCATTCTTTACCCTTGTATGGGGGATAAATCATGGAAGTGGAATTAAATATCCGACTGACATGTACCTCCGATTTTAAGTGACAAAATTCAAGGAATCCATGGTAGCCATGCGAATAGCCCATTCCCGATACATTACTTCCGCCGAAAGGCATGCGTACATCGCTGAGATGCAAGAATACATCGTTTATGGTTACACCGCCAGCCCAAGTGTTTCTTGTAATGAACTTGCGTTCACTTCCGCTGCGAGAAAATACATACAACGCTAAAGGCTTGTCTTTGCTTCGTATAAAGTCTACCGCTTCTTCCATAGTTTCGTATTCGAATAGGGGAAGTATTGGTCCGAATATCTCTTCTTTAAACACTTTCGTTTCTTTCGAAATATTTCCAACAACCGTTAAACCGAATAATCGTTCGGTTGGCGAATGGGCTCCTTCGAAAAGAATCTCACCTCCCGTATTTCGAACTTCTTCAACCATGGAAGTTAACCGTGAAAAATGTTTTTCGGAAACGATACAAACCACCTCTTCCGCATTCAACTTTCCATCTATAGTATAATTGGAATGGTAGTATTTCTGAAGATGTTCTACAAACTCTGTTGTTTTTCCTTTCGGTAATAAAACATAATCGGTGGCTATGCAGGTTTGTCCGGCATTGGTATACTTCCCCCAAAGAATTTTCTTCGCCGCATCTTCTAGGTTGTAATCTTTTCCAATAACAACCGGAGATTTTCCTCCGAGCTCTAAAGTAATGCTCGTTAAATTTTTCGCAGCTGCTGCCATCACTAATTTTCCAACAGCTGGAGAACCAGTAAAGAAAATATGATTGAAAGGAAGTTCTGTCAATTGTGCCGCAACGCTCCCATCGCCAAGAACTAAAGTCACCTCCTTCGGGAGGAAGGTGTCCTCAATAAATTCTTTTAGTGCTTGACTAACTGTTGGTGTGAGTTCGGAAGGTTTGATTACCGCGGTGTTTCCGGCAGCGAGGCATGAAATAAGCGGAGTAAGCGTTAATTGAACGGGGTAATTCCAGGGTGAAAGAATGAGGCAAACCCCTTTCGATTCAACGTGAATTTTATTTGAAGCAAACGGATTGGCAAGATTCATTCCTGGATAGGTAATGCGCATCCACTCTCGAAGTTCTCTACGAACAGCCTTCAGTTCCGCGAAAATGAGAGAGAACTCCATGATGGAAGATTCGAACGCGTGTTTGTTCAAGTCCGCCTTCAATGCCAATGTTAATGCCGGCTCATGCTTATGTAATCCTTCTTCGAATCTATTCAGCAAATCTATTCGTTCCGAAACGCTGCTGTTTTTGAAAAGCAATGCATGTTTCTTCTGCAGCTCGAATATTTCCATGTTCAACATAATAATGTGTTATTCGTGATCGCGATTTTTTTTCGTTTCGTGTTCTGTTGGCTCATCTGTGATTTCCTCTTCCTTCAAATACCAGTCTTTTAAACTAGGTTGCCCCGCATCTGCCCACGCGCTTAACCAAAGGCTTCCAAGTGAATAAACAGCTGATCGCATTCTTCGTTCAATTTGTCCATTTAAAAGTTTACTATAGGCCTCTGAGAATTCTCTCGAATAGGTTCGCACTTCAATATTGTTTCGCACTTCAAATGCATATTTTTTATCGGAAGGAAATTGTTCGGTTAATTGCGTTTCAAACTTCAACACTGAATCTACTGCGGCGTAACTTTCTTTGAGTCGTTCCCAAATGAAATGTTGCGGGGCGGAAATGTATTCGGCTTGTCCAACAAAGAAGTCGTATTTCGGAAATTGAATTTCAGGAACGCGACTTTCCCAAAATCCGTGAATGCCTTTCTGATTTGTTTTTTGTCCGTTGTAGTTGGAAGTGGAATGAAGAGGTACGTGCACATCTCCAACGTAATGGCCTATTTCGGCTGATAGTCGAAGAACACGATTCACATCTTTTTCTTTAAATGCAATTACCAATTTGGAATAAACGAGATACAAATTCCAAGGAACAATGCCATGTGCGCGAAGGCTGTCTTCTCCGTATTTGGTAACCGCGTCGTTCCAACGCTCAGGTAAATTCTCAAAAGGAGAAGAAGAATTTTCCGTTATATAACGATCAACATCGAGAAAGTGACATTCTGCTTCACCTTTCACACTGTATCTTCTTTTGTCTGGATCTACACTATGATCTATTAAATAGTTCATGTTGTATTTATAGAATCCGAAAAGTTCCGGAGGCAACGTGTAAATAGCTAACTCATTAATCTTCTTGTGTCCGAAGAAGCCCCAGTCGAGACAAACATGCGGATCTGGTTCTTTTGAAAAAACGGTCAAGGGGAAACAAAGTACCAATAATATAAGGGTCTTTGTTTTCATGTTGAAGGAATTACGCGTTATCGATTTCCAACTTCACCAACTTGCCATCGCGAAGAATAGGAATGCATGGCACGGTATCTAACGACAGACAATACTTCACATCTTTTTGAATTTTCAACTTCATCAAGCGCTTGCGATGAGAACTAGCACGAAGGAAGCTGTAGAAGTTATCGCGTGCCGAACGATAAAGGAATTTTGCAGAGATGGTGCTGTCTTCGTTCGAAACGAATTTGCGTGTTTCTAAAAGAATGTCTGCGATTGCTCCAGCGCAGATCGTGTCTTCCAAATTCATTTTTTCTTTCCAACCAGAAGCAAGAATGAGAACGTTCTTGTTTTGTGAAATAAGCCAGTTACTGAGGTAAGTTAGGTTATTCAGACAACCAATCACAA
>JBIKVX010000290.1:0-5438 GCA_044356625.1 Flavobacteriales bacterium
TTTCAGTCTACTGGTGGAAGCATTGTTAACGGATCGAAATTCCTTACTGCTTGGGCTCCGGGAGGCGGACCTTTGTGGGTGCCTTTAGGATTCGCGCAACGCTTGGAAGCGGGTGGCGATTTTCTTGTTGAATTTCACTATCCAGCCGGAACATTAGGCCTTTCAGACCAAACCACGATTAACCTTCATTATTCAGATGATCCAACCCCGCGCGAAGTTTGGTATGATCCTATTTTGAATCACGGTCCTGGAATACTCGATCAAACCTTTCTTTACGTTCCTGCCAACCAAACAGCCACATTCACAGAAACGTATAACGTTCCTGCAGAGATTACATTAATCGGAGCATTTCCACATATGCACTTAATTGGAAGAAGCATTAGCAGTTGGGCGGAGCTTCCGGGAGGGGCTATAGAACCGCTAATCAGCATTCCTTCGTGGGACTTCAATTGGCAGTTTACGTATAACTATCCGCAGCTCATTCACATTCCGCAAAACACAAATCTTCGTGCGCAGGCCTTTTACGACAACACCTCTGCAAATCCTTTCAACCCTCATAGTCCGCCGCAGTTGGTTACGGCTGGTGAGGCCACTGACGAGGAGATGATGATTATCTTTTTTGCCTATACATATTACATCCCTGGCGATGAAAATATTGTTGTTCAACCCATAGTTAGCACAGAAGAACAGCGCGTTTTTGAACAACAATTCGATGTTTTTCCGAACCCGAACAACGGAACCTTCAATGTTCAAACATTCAATCAACGCTTCGATAAAGCTCTTGTCACTGTTACAGATATTAGCGGAAGAGTAGTTTACGAATCGAAATGGAACATCCCCGGTGGAATGCATACGCAAACTATAGAACTTGACCTTCCAAAAGGTATTTACGTACTACATGCTGAAGGACAAACCACTCACGAAAGTGAGCGATTCATTGTTGAATAATTACAAAGAGAACTTCAGCGAAAAAACGTTGCTGTAGAGAACGTCGGAAGAATTTCCGACATCTGATAGTGCGTAATCAATAAACATTTTTCGAAGGCGAATGCCTATTCCAATATTGGGTTGATAGGTAACATACTCTTCTCCGAAATCCTTTACGCGTTGGGCGTTTCCAACACCTGCGCGGAAAAAGATCGTGTTTGAATAGCCCACTTCCAATCCTACATTTGGATCTATGCTAAATACATTTCCAGACACCAAAGAATTCCGTTGTCCGTCAGTGGTGAAGGTCGCATTTCCTTCCACCAAAAATGAAATTTTTTCTTTGTTGAATTTGTAACCCGCTCCCAATATCGCTCTCGGCAAGGCAATCTCCAATCCGTTTTTCGGAAGGTCGTTTCCTGTTTGTTCAAAGACGGAAGTTGCGGTTGAGCCTAAGCTAAACGACCATGCGTTGAACGTTGAACTGGCATCGCGAATAACAGCGCCCAAGCACAAATGCTTTCCTTGGTATTGAGCACCTAAATCAAATCCGAATCCAAATGAGCGTGCAAAATCTCCAATCTGTCTGTAAATAATTTTTGCTGTTCCACCAACGTTTACACGACTTGCCCATGGCTTGTGAATGAAAGGAACCCCCTTCTTTGCGTAAGAAAATAAGAACGCGTAATCCGCTGCGTTAAATGTTGTAACCCTCGAATAGTCAATGTTTCCGTTGGGGTCGTACAAATCCAACGTGTTCGGAATATCATCTATTCCAAAACGAATCATAGAAAAAGATGCCGCTGACGATGAATCGAGTCGCTTGCCCACTGCAGCATAATCGTACTTCGCAATTCCCGCATAAGACTCGCTGTGCATGAGTGCCGCGTCTAACTTATTACCAAGTCCCATTAATCCTGCAGGATTCCAATAGCCCGATGTTACATCGTTCACGCTACTGATTTGAGCCTGTGACATTCCCATAGCACGCGCCCCAACACCTATTTGCAAGAATTCGTTCACATAGACACGCGCTACTTGAGCTTGCGCAACGGTTGCAGCGCAAAAGAGCAAAGCAAAAAGTGTAATTTTCGAAATGAGTTTTTTCTTCATGAGCGTGGATGAAACGATGGTCTTCCCATATTATTTCCTTACACTGAAATTACTTCTTCCACCACACTCGGAAGTTTCGCTTTCAAAAGGTTCTCAATTCCACCTTTCAAGGTTGCTGTTGATGAAGGACAGCCAGCGCATGATCCTTTCATTTCAACAAAAACTTTCTTCTCATCGTAACCTACGAAATCAATGGCGCCACCGTCTGCTTCCACGGCTGGACGAACAAACTCTTCCAACAACGCCATAATTGCATCGTCGTATTCTGAAGGCTTAAACTTCGAACGATCAACAGATGACGGGGTTGATCCTCCAGCTTTCGCCTCTTCAATCATACTTGCACTTCTGCTCATAAGCTCTGCAGGAACAGTGGAAACCGCAATCTCATTGTCCATGAGCCACTCGCGAATGTATTCGCGAAGCTGCATAACAATCATGTCCCAATCGATGGTCCCGTCTTTCGTTACCGTCACGAAATTATGTGCAATAAATACATTGGTTACAAATGGAAAATTGAAAAGCTCTTCTGCAAGTGGCGAAGAACCTGATGCTTCAGCCTTTGATTTATATTCAACTTGAAGTCCGCCGGTTAAAAGCAAGCGATCCGCAACGAACTTCATAGATGAAGGATTCGGGGTCATTTCAGCATATACCGCCGTCGGAATTTTTTTTCTTTCGTTCATGTTACAAATGTAATTGCATTACTCGAAAACATTTACAATGAATGTTTATCTTTAAACCTTGTATTTTCGTTTAATTCGTTTGTGAATTTTTCACTTCAACATACAACATGAGAAAACTCTTGGCCTTCATTTTACTTGTATCGAATGGCATTGTTGCATTCGCGCAAGAAACCTTTCCGTTCAACGGCGTTCGTCCCAAAGACGTGAGTGCTTATGCGCTTACCAACGCAACGGTCTATTCCACTCCAGAAAATAAAATGGAAGGAGCGACGGTCATTATTGAAAAAGGAAAAATCAAAGCGGTTGGAAAGAACATTCCTATTCCCGCTAACTGCGTTATCATTGATGCTACTGGCAAATTCATTTATGCAGGATTCGTTGATGCGTTTTCCGCCTATGGAATTCCAAAAAAGCAAAATGACAATCACGGCGAAGAAACGGAAGACTCAGGAAAAAATGTACTCGGTTGGAATGCGGCCATTCATCCGGAATACAACGCTTCCATGCAACTTCAACATAACGAAGAAGAGGCAGAAAGCTATCGCAATGCCGGAATAACTGCGGTGTGTTCGCACAAGGCTGATGGTATTTCACGCGGAACAGGAGCGCTTATTTCTTTAGGAAACGAAATTCATGCAGACGTTATCAACGCTGAAGCCGCATCCTATTTCTCTTTCAACAAAGGAAGCAGTCCGCAACAATATCCTTCTTCCATCATGGGCAGCATTGCGCTGTTGAAGCAAACGTATTGCGACGCTAATTGGTATGCAAATTTGAGGGGAGCAGGTGAAACTAATCTAACACTTCGCTCCCTCAATTCGAACAGCAATCTTCCTCAAATTTTCGAAGCGAACGACAAGTGGAATATTCTTCGGGCAGACGCGTTGGGCGATGAATTCGGTGTTCAATATTTATTCAAGTCGGGTGGAAATGAATACCAACGCCTGGAAGAAATGAAAGGCACCAAAGGGAAATTTATTGTGCCTGTAAATTATCCGCAAGCCTTCGACGTTAGCGATCCTGCAAGCAACCGATATATCTCAACAGCCGAATTGAAACATTGGGAATTGGCACCGTACAACTTAGCTTATTTGCACAAGGCAGGAATAGAATTTTGCATCACAGCAAGCGGACTAGAAGACAAAAGTCAGTTGCTTGAAAACATAAAGACGGCCGTTGAAAACGGACTTCCTGCAAACATTGCATTGGCTGCATTAACAACAAGACCCGCGCAATATTTAAACGCTCAAACCCGCGTAGGTTCTATACTTGCGGGATACGACGCAAACCTTGTAATTACGAACAAAGAACTTTTCACTAGCGGTTCAAAGGTGCTTGAAACATGGGTAAGTGGTAAGCCATATTTCGTTTCAAATGCAGAGTCTCTTTCACTTGAAGGGACTTACACTGTTTCTGTTTTAGGAACAACGGTTCAAGCTTTGAGTAAGAAAGGCAAAGGAGAGGAAGTGATTGTTTCTTCAAAATTGAAAACAACAGATGCACTGAAAAAATTACACGAAGCGCTTGGATCAACCGCACAAGATTCAACATTATTTCAGCTGAAATTACAACTGAAAGACGGGTTTCCGGTTGGTGAGTTAACCCTCGACAGCGCTGCATTCGTGCGGGTTTCCGGTAATATTCATCCAAAAGGAAAAGATCTTCTATTAGATCTTACTTCATTCGGAAAGCCTGCTTTAAACATTGCTGTTGTTATTACTCTGCTTCCGAAAAAAGAAGAAAAGAAAGAAAAAAAAACACAAACGCTTCCCGGCGAAATTATTTATCCGTTCACCGCATATGGCAAGTCTTCACTTCCGAAAAAAGAGAATGTTGTGTTCCGAAATGCAACACTTTGGACGTGTGAAAACGGAACCATTCAAGAAGGAGATTTATGGGTGACGAATGGAAAGATTGCTGCAGTAGGCGTAGATCTTGTTATCCCGAAAGGAGAGGTTGTTCAAGAAATAGACGCAAAAGGAAAACACATTACACCCGGTATCATTGACGAGCACAGCCACATTGCGCTTTCAAGTGTGAACGAAGGCACGCAAGCAAGCAGTGCTGAAGTGGAAGAGGGAAGTGTTATTTATCCAGAAGACATTGATATTTATCGTCAACTTTCAGGAGGAACTACCGCTTCACAATTGTTACACGGAAGTGCGAATCCCATTGGCGGACAGAGCGCCTTGGTGAAATTGCGTTGGGGTGTATCTGCGGAAGGAATGAAAATTGAAAACGCACCTGGTTTCATCAAGTTCGCCTTGGGTGAAAACGTGAAGCAAAGCAATTGGGGAGACCGAGCGGTATCGCGCTTTCCACAGACAAGAATGGGCGTGGAGCAAGTTTACTACGATCATTTTTATCGCGCGTTGGAGTATGGAAAGGCATGGGACACTTACAACGCGGCTTGCAAGAAAGTGAAGAAAGGATTACCGATGCCAATTGCTCCAAGAAGAGATTTGGAGTTGGAAACCATTTTGGAAATTCTTCGCAAAGAGCGATTCATTTCTTGTCACAGCTACGTTCAAAGCGAAATAAACATGCTCATGCATGTAGCGGACAGCTTCAGCTTTAAGATTAATACATTCACACATATTCTTGAAGGCTATAAAGTCGCTGACAAAATGAAAGCTCACGGAGCCGGAGCTTCTACATTCAGCGATTGGTGGGCCTATAAGGCCGAAGTGAAAGACGCCATTCCATACAACGCGG
>JBIKVX010000149.1:0-5421 GCA_044356625.1 Flavobacteriales bacterium
ATAAATCATACTTCGCGTAAGGGCAATTCCAGACCAAAAAGATTGCAGCACTTGAATGAAAGTGAAAAATATAAAACCGTAAGCCCTGGTTTCTGCAAAGGTTTTCATGTAATTCCGCGTCTCCTCATCTTCAATACTTCTATCTAAAAAAGTTGGGATAACGAAGGCTAAAACTAGAAATTGAATCACAACGATAAATGCACCAATGAATAATGCATTCGCAAAAACGGTAGGTATTTCTTCGCTTCGTCCTTCACCGCGTTTTCTTGCTATAAGTATTTGCGAGGCATTTGATAATCCAGCAGATAGCATGGCAAGAGCTATGTAAATCAGTCCAACAAAACTCACGGCACTCATGGCTTTTCCATTCAATTGCGCAACGAAATAATTGTCTACGAGCACAACAATGAATTGCACGAAAGCTCCCATGCACAAGGGAAGGGCCATTTGCAATAGCGCCTTGTTGGAAGTGTTTAATGCAATTTTTTCAGACATGATTTTTGCTTTGCCATTCGGCTTCAATGTGCTTCCACCAATGAATGCTGTGTCGTGCCCATTCAAGTTTTAGCGCTAGTTTTTCTTGCTCACTCAATTGCCAGTCAATTGAACTGCGGCGCAAGTTAGTGGTCAAGTGCTGCAACGCAATGCTCGTTGCAGCAGAGACATTGAGACTTTCCGTAAATCCTTGCATGGGTATATGCACCAAGACATCTGCCTGTTCAACCATATAGTCGCTGGCGCCAGAAAGTTCTGTTCCCATGACCAAGGCTGTTTTTTGAGAAAAGTCTAATTCAGCAAGAGGAATTGAGTTGCCGTGCAAATGTGTAACAGCCAAACGATAGCCTTTGCTTTTTAAATCACGAACACATTCAATGGTGTTGTTTCGTGTTGAATTATACCGGTGAAGGGATAGCCATTTCCCAGCGCCTTTTGAAATGCGTTGTAAATGTTGAAATGGATTTGTGTTTTCAATTAGATATCCGTCTTGAACTCCAAAAGATTCCATGCTGCGCAGAATAGCGCTGGTGTTGTGCGATTGATAGAGATCTTCAAGAACAACAGTTAAATATCTTGTGCGCAGATTAACGACTTCGTCGAAACGTTGCTGCTTGAAGGGCGTGAGCGCTTCGCAAAAGAGATCGTATAGTTCTTGACTCATGTCGTGCAAAAATAAAAAGGGCTGCCGAAGCAGCCCTTATATTTTTCGAAACTGAAAATTACTTCACTTTAGAAGATAATTCAGTACCAGCTTTGAACTTAACTACTTTCTTAGCTTTGATAGTGATCTCTTTTCCAGTTTGTGGGTTACGTCCTTTACGAGCCGCACGCTTTGAAGTAGAGAAAGAACCGAAACCAACTAGGGCAACACGGTCGTCTTTTTTCAATGCTTTTGTAGTCACTTCGATGAATGCATCTAATGCACGCTTCGAATCAGCTTTTGTAAGCTTAGAAGATGCTGCGATAGCATCAATCAATTCTGCTTTGTTCATTTTGTTTTGGTTTTTATAAATTAAACATTTGTTTGTTATTCCAAATGTAAAAGAAGCTCATTCTAATTCGCAAGTAAACATTGAGAATTTTTGTCATTTTGTTGAAAAAAGCCCGTTGTTGTTCATAACCCCGAGGTTTTTATTCTGAAATGCCTTGATTTACTAGCTTGTAGCGTATGAAAAAGCCCACCGAAGTGGGCTTTTTATGAAATCACAACATTGAAATTAGCTTTTTTTCAATTTTCCATAAATGAAATAAACAAGAGCTCCCAAAGGAATAACGAGTAAACCGAAATAGGCAGCTGGATTGTCGCTAGCTACATTGTTTATAACAAACCAATGAACGATTTCAATAAATAGTAATGGAAGCAAAGGATATAATGGGGTTTTAAAACCGCCGTCGTTGTTTCCCGATTTTCTAATTCGAAATACAAAAATCCCCACAGCCGCTAGCATTAGAAAGAACCATTCTGTGATTGTAACATAATTGATAATGTCTTCAAAACCTCCCCATAAAAAAACCAATACAATGGCCCAAGTGGATTGAAGTAAAATAGCGCTTAGCGGAACCCCGAATTTAGGATGGGATGTTCCGAAGATTTTAAAGAACAAACCTTCATTCGACATTTGTTTAATAATGCGTGGCGTGGCTAAGACATAAAGCCCAGCGCAACCAAAGACAGAAAGCGAGATAAGAATAGAAGTTGCAATACCTCCAATACCCGGAAGAATTTTTTCAGCTGCAACAACTGCCAAGGTTGGCGGATTGTCCATTTGTTTAATGGCCACGAGTTCTTCAATACTCATAACTTTTAAATATCCGATGCTCACAAGGACGTAGGATAGAGTTACGACAAGGGTCCCAATGATTAATGCAAGTGGCACATTACGTTTTGGGTTTTCTGCATCAGAAGTTACGAAACTAGCATAGTGCCAGCCAGTGTATGACCACAATACACCGACAAAGGCGCTGGCCCAATGAAAGGACTTTGCCTTTTCAGAACTTGCTATTTCAGAGATTGGAATACTTCCATCGAAAACTGACCGGTCACCCAGAGAAACCAATAAAACGAGTAAGCTATAAATTCCAACGATTTTGAGCACAGTTGATATGTTTGCAAATTGCTTCGAACTGTTCAGACTGAACATGTTGAATAAGGTTAGCGCAATAATGCTCAACGCTGAAAATGCGTTTTTATATACTGGATCGAACCCAGTCATTTGTTGCACATTTTCGGTGAAAATGATTATTAATGCGGCTATAGTACCTGAGGAAACTACAGCTAAGAGACACCATCCGTATAAAAAGGCAGTCAAAGGGCCAAATGCTTCTTTTAAGTAGGTATATATACCTCCACCACTCGGAAATCGCCCCCCCATTTCAGCGTATATTAAGGCACCAACCATTGAGACGAGTCCTCCAGCGATCCACAATAGCGTCATCCACATGGCGTCGGGCACTTGATAGGCAATTGAAGACGGGGTTTTGAATATTCCTGAACCAATGGTGCTTCCAATGGCTATCATGGTTAATGCGAAGAGAGAAAGTCCTTTTTTATTCATAATTCGGGTTGAATGGTTTCAAATATATTCCGCTTTTAAGCTGTGACGTTCGAAATATAGAAAAGTGTTCGTAAATTTGTAAGAATGAAGTTCGTAGAAAAAATAAAATTATCTGCCGGTAGACGTGCTTTGGGGAAAATGCCTGACGTATCTCGCATGCGTTCAGGTTCTAATTTTCATGACGCTCAATCTATTGGAATAATGTACTTAGATGGTGATGAACGCTACTTCAATAAAATAAAGGCATTTGCGAAATATCTTAAAGACAAATTTGGGATTCGTCACGTCAGATGTGTCGGTTTTGTAAATGATTCAAGTAAGAATTTACCTATCTGGCAGTCTCAGAAATTAGAGTTCGAGTACTTTACCAAAGATGATTTAAATTGGTATTTGCGTCCTGTTCAGAATGTTTCTAAGTTCATCAAAGAAGATTTTGATATACTAATCGATTTAACGAACGGCGACCATATTCCTTTGAATTTTATTTTTAAGGAAAGTAAAGCTAGAATGAAAGTTGGGTTGCGTGATTCTCGTGCAGCTCTTCAATGCGATTTCATGATTGATTTGGGAGATAGCCCAACGATTGATAAGTATTTGCAGAATCTAGACATTTATTTAAGCAATCCTCAAATAAAATAAAAATGAGAGAGAAGTTGAGAGGACTAGGTGTGGCTATGGTTACGCCTTTTCGCAAAGACGGTTCAGTGGATTTCGTTGGACTGAAGAAGTTAACAGCACATTTAGTAGATGGTGGAGCCGATTATTTGGTTGTTCAAGGAACAACTGGAGAGTCAGTTACACTGACCAAGGAAGAGAAAAAGGAAGTACTCGATACTGTATTAGAAGCCAACAATGGATCTAAGCCAGTTGTTTTAGGTCTTGGTGGAAACAATACTTATGAGCTTGTTCAGCAAATGAGCAGAATGGATACCGATGGAATCGATGCTATACTTTCTGTGACTCCTTATTACAACAAACCAACACAAAACGGTTTAGTAGAGCACTACAAGGCGTTGAGCGAAGCAAGCAAGATTCCAATTGTGTTGTACAATGTACCAGGAAGAACTGCGGTAAATATGATGCCCGATACCGTTGCTCGTATTGCATTTGAATGCAAGAACATCATAGGTATCAAAGAGGCGAGTGGAAGTGTTGAGCAAATCATGAATGTCATTAACGTTACTCCAAAGGAGTTTATGGTAATAAGTGGCGATGATGCTCTGACGTTGCCACTTCTGTCTGCCGGTTGCGACGGCGTTATTTCTGTTATTGGAAACGCCTTCCCGAAAGAATTTTCCCAAATGATTCAAGCTTCGTTGAATAACAATTTCGAGGAGGCGAGAGCAATTCACTATAAGCTTTTAGATTTGATTCATTTGTTATTTGCCGAAGGCAATCCAGCAGGAATTAAAGAAGTTTTGGCTCATCTTGACATCTGCGAAAACTACCTTCGTCTGCCTCTTGTTCCTGTTTCAGAAAAGCTTAGTGATAAGATTCGGAAGTATTTGGTGGAAGAGGAGTTTATGTCCTAAAGGACGAATTTAGCCCAGCCATTCCGCCACATTCGTGTTTCAGCACATCAATAACCTGTTTCAAAGTACCGTTTAACTCCTCTCTTTCCTTCATTCAGAAACAACTCTTTTTGCTCTTTCGAAAGTTTCTTCACCTTTGGGCCTATTCCAGCGTCGCTGATGCTAATGGTGCGTTCCCAGTCGAGTTCAGTTAGCATGAAGCGATTGATGTTTTCTTTCATGATGTAATAAACGCTTCCAACTAAATCTTTCGTGCTATGAATGGGGTAGTAAGGATCCGTTTTTGTCTTAGTCCTGTCCACCGCTATTTGATATTCACTGTCGATACGAAAGCCCAAGGTGATCATTGGATCTTGCAAATAAGGCGCTTGATCGAAAACCCAAATTGGATAGTTAGAAAGAAATCCACCATCTAAACAGACGTGATCGTTGTCGGCATAATTACGAACATCTACACGCTTACCTTCGTCATTCATTACAAAAGGTTCATAATATAGTGGAACCGCCATGCTTGCGCGAACGGCATCAACGATGCGCATGTTCGGGTATCGGTAATAGTCAAGGTATTCAGCCTTCTGATGATTCATGCAGGTTGCTGTAACAACCAATTCGAGATAGGTGGAATCTTTGTCGGCGAGTTTTTTCAACTCCATGAATGTCATGTCCTTGTTTCCTGTTTTTGCAGCTACTAACTCTTCCATCCAACGCAAGAAACGCTCTCCACGATAATATCCCATGCGTTTACGTAATCGGTGAATTCCACCAATAAATAATCCTCCGCCATCGTTCAGCTTAGCGAAATTCATTTCACCAATGATAACAGAGATTTCTGCCGG
>JBIKVX010000008.1:0-18884 GCA_044356625.1 Flavobacteriales bacterium
TAGGGGTTGCAATAACCGTTGCCCCAATGTTCGTATTCAAAGTAAGGTCGGCATTCCACACATAATTCGCGCTACCACTCGCTGTTAGTGTCGTTGATTCTCCCAAGCAAATGGACAGCGAAGTTGCGGCAACAAGTAAAACAGGATCTG
Source organism: Flavobacteriales bacterium (assembly GCA_044356625.1). Taxonomy (GTDB): domain Bacteria; phylum Bacteroidota; class Bacteroidia; order Flavobacteriales_D; family Sanyastnellaceae; genus CAIZGX01. The sequence continues at coordinate 151 of JBIKVX010000008.1, forward strand.
TCGAAGAAGCCGAAATTGTGTACGTAAATAATTGCGGTGTGCCGCACTGTCCTTGATCGGTGACTGCCAATGTATAATCACCCGGTTCAAGGTTTCCAAGATTTGGAGTTGTGTTGGTGGTGCCTAACCATTCGTAGGTAAATGGACCAATTCCACCTGAAATAACAACATCTATGGAACCGCTAATTCCACATGAGGGTTGGACAATGGTTGGAGTTGAGGCAATTGGAATGAAGGGCGAATTCGAGGTCCCCGGTGTCGGAACTGTTGCTCCTGTTAACCACACATTCGTTCCATCGCATTCTCTGTATATAGACTCTCCATCATTATTGGACTGTCCACTTACTGAAATCAATGCGGGGTCGCTTGCTGAAAGAGTAATGGTTACATCTGGACAGCCAACTGTATTGGCTGTTGTGAAAGAAGGCGTTTGAGCAAACTGTCCTCCACCCCAATACAATCCGTCCAAAATAACTCCTAAAGGATTCACAAAAGCCAATTGCTCCGCGCTATTCGTGAAAATTCCAACTTGTGAAGTTGGTCCAGATGTGCATCCACAAGTGCCTAAATCAAGATTAACAGCTGTGCCTGAATTTGACGAACCGATGACAAAAAAACTATAGGGCTGAATAATTGTTCCTACAGGAAAGGTGACTCCAAAATCCCCATCGGTTAAGACAAAACATGAAATATCTTGAGGAGTGTTGCACGTGTTGTAAAGTTCTACCCACTCCGCCGTGCTCGGGGTACAACCGCCATCGCAACCACCCGCGGCATTTACCATGACCTCATTTATGACAATGCATTGGGCATTCGCTGAAAGCGATAAAATAATAAGCGCTAAAAACGAACCTATTTTCTTTCCCAAACTGTTTCCCATTGACAAAATTACCGTTAACAAAAGTACGTCTGAATTGAGGTTCAACAGGTATTAATGAATCATTAAGAAATACATCTATTGAACACTCGAGGTCTACCTTGATTAGCGTATAACCGTGACATGTCCTGTCTGCTCGAAAGGCTCTTGACCGTTGTTGGGTAAGATCTTTATTCTCCACGAGTAAACTGCGTCAATGGCATAATATTCTCCGCCGTCTACTTCACCATACCAACCGTCATTGATGTCGTTAGTCTCAAACAACACGTCACCCCAACGACTGAATATTTGAAATTCATACGTCTGGATCAATGATTCGCCTCTAATTGATGGCTTGAACAATTCATTTCTACCATCTGTATTCGGTGTGAAACAGTTCGGAACGAAAATGGAAAACTGATCTGATACTGCCACCGTCCCGCAACTCAAGTCCGTGCATCCGTCTGCGTTGGTTACCAATAAGCAAACGCTGTATTCGCCGGGAACTTCATTCGGAAATGTGAAGACCGGCTCGGGAGCATTTAAATAATACATGTCCATGATGGTCCAATCATAGCTCACTGCACCTAGCGAGTAATTGATAAACTGAACAGTAGTATTTCCAACATTTGGTGCAATAGGCGACCAACTGAATGTTGAAACCGGCTGCTGAGAAACGCAGATGTAATCAACAATCGAAGCGTTGCTGCTACAACCGTTTCCGTCGGTAGTCGAAAGCATAATGTCGTAGCATCCTTGGGTATTGAACGTGTAGTTCAAAGAAGAACAATTATTTCCGCTTGGAACTCCATCTACCCACCACGTGCATCCATTTCCAAGTGGAACACTAGTATTTGTAAGATTAACTGTAAGCGGCGCACATCCAGAAGTAACATCGGCCGTGAACGAAACAACAGGTAATGGATTCACCGTTATGGTTTGTGTATCGGTGTCTCCGCAGTTTCCAGCTATCGTGTATGTAATCGTCGTTGTTAAAACACCTGCTGCACTCGGATCGAAAGCTCCCGTTGCTGGATTTGTAATACCCACTCCACTCCAAGTTCCGCCAGGACTAGCGGCTGTTAACGTAATCGGATTAGCGTCAATACACAACGCACCTGGATTCACAATGGTCGCGTCTAGTGGACCATATACGAGAATATTCAAAGTTCCTGTCAATGCACAGCCAGCAGGTAAGTATGAAATAATTTCAGTCCCTACTCCAGCAGTTGTGGGATTGAACAAACCTGTTGCGGAAACACCCACTCCTGTCCAAGTTCCACCGGCTGGCGTTGCGATCAATTGAACCGGAGCATCTGATACACACAAAGGGTTTTGTGCGGTTAATGTTGGAATAGCTGCACCAACAAATGGCGCCGAAGTGTAACTATAAGGACAACCGTATTGGTCTTCAACGGTGAACGTTACAACATCTCCGTCTAACAAACCTCCAACAACGATGTTCCCGTTGTTTGGGGCTGTGGCATCTACAATGAATGCATTGGCAGGAAATAGATTGGTTGCTGTGAATTGGGTCCCTAAGAGTTCAGGTGCTCCACCTGAAAAAGAGACGGTTAGTGTTTGTCCGACGCAGTTCTGCGTAGACGTTCCCTCAACTATTTCAGGCAAGTAAGTATAGATATACGTCGGACCTAAATCATAACACATACCTGCAAAATTGGTAAATGAATACGTCCCTGTAGTTTCATCGTACATAGTTATCGGAGTGAAATAAACCGTGTTGTTCGTAAAAGTTCCTGCAGGGAATTGAGCTATAAAACTGCCATCATTCAGGTCAATCAAATCTTGAGAAGAAATAGTTCCAACCAAACATGGATCTGTTTCTACACTCCCACCCTGTCCGACAGTAGGCGGACATGAATATACTAAATACCAAATAGCAGGATTGTAAAGCGTGTCGTCATCGAAAACATTCGCTGAGAAAAGGTAGTCGTTGTTAGACGTAATTGAAAACTGATCGTTGAAACACAAATAATTCGAGGCGTTGGTATCTCCATTAGTTGAGGTTACAAAAGTTCCCGCATTCACTGCACAAACGCAAGGGTCTGGAGCAACGTATGTAACCGTATTGGTGCATGCAGCAGCTGCCGAAAAATAGGCAGTAACATCGCAGGCAGAACCATCAGATGTAATATCTAAAATTGAATAATTCAAAGGCGAAACAAATGGTGCGTTAAAAACTGCTTGTTGCCCATTGCAAGTTTCAATAATCAATTGTCCTGTTGCAGGAGCGTTCGAAAATTCAACATAACCGGTAATGTCATATGCATTATTTGCAAAATCACAAGCACCGATGTCGGCCTGCAGATAATCCATATTGCACAAATTAACGACGCATGGCGCGGGAGCGTTGTAATTCACTGTCCCCGTGCACGTGGCATCAGCAGAGAATGTTGCAATGATGTTACAAGAGGAACCGTTGGCGCTTAGATTAGAAAATGTATACGGTATACTCGAAGCAAACGGCGGGTTCATGACAATAGGAGCGCCGCCACATGAATTCGTTATGGTTAATGTCCCTGTTGAAGGAGGATCGGTAACTGTTATGGTTCCACTTACACTGTATTGTTGCGTTGCTTGGACGCAAGCTGTTGGATTTGCCGTTATGCCATTGAACGTGCAAAGAATTGCGCAGTTCGTTGCGCCACCGCCGCCTGTTTGGGTTGCAATAATATCAGTAGGCACATCAGAAAAGTTGGTGATCAAGAACATATACCACTGTCCAACTATAGCCCCAGTTATGTCAACATACTCTGTCGCATCAGTAGCATAACTGCAATCTTCAATCCCAGCTGTTCCATTGAAAATAGCAGTACACATGGAAGCTTGATTTGCGAATGGCCCCCATAAAATAAAATCGACATCAACCAAATTGGTGTTCGTCAACGTAATATTAATGTTTCCAGATTGAGAGATATTCAAGTAGTACCAGGCTGGATTCGGAGTTGTAAATAAACAATCGTAATCGGGACCAAATGGAGCGTCCCCATTTCCAGTTTCTGCCGGAAAAGTTACTCCCGTAGAGGTGCAGAAAGGGGCAGCAACAGCACAATCAGATTGTGCAATTAGATAACTTGTAGAGAAACAAAAAATTAATGTCGCTAGTATTGTTCTTTTCAAGGCTTTGATTTTGTTGGTCAGTTGTAAGACAGCAGTTGCATACAATAAGTTGCTTTTGCTATCTTTAAAGGTTCAGCAATGTACTAATTTCTTTGCATACCATAAACCGAAATTGCTCAAAAAAAACAGCACCCGATGAGTGCTGTTCAATATATCCAATGAAGAATGATTAATCTACCTTCTCAACTTTTATCAATTCAACTTCGAAAACCAAAGTTGAAAAAGCTTCAATCTTTCCTTGTGCTCTAGAGCCGTAAGCCAATCCCTGCGGAATGTAGAACGTAAACTTCGAGCCTTCGTTCATCAATTGAAGTCCTTCTGTCCAACCGGGAATAACCTGATTCAAACCAAAAGTTGCTGGTTTACCTCGGTCTACCGAACTGTCGAAAACAACGCCATCTATGGTAGTTCCATGGTAGTGCACCGTAACCTTATCGTTCTTGTCCGGCATTACACCTTGACCTTCAACATTCGATTTGTATTGCAATCCAGAAGAAGTGGACTTAACGCCTTCCCTCTTTCCATTCGCAACAAGATAATCCTCGCCTCGCTTTTTATTCATATCGTTTTTCTTCTGTGAATTTTTGCGAACTTCAGCATTGATAATTCCTGTAGCCTTGTCTTTGTCTAATTTAGACTTACCTGCCTTGCTATCAATCATGGCTTGCATGATTAGCTCATCGGTTAAGTTTTCAAATCCAGCGCTCTTGGCATTCTCAATAACGGAAAGACCGAATGCATAGGATAAACTGTCTTCATGTGTTAACATAACCTTAGTTGCAGACTTCTTATTCTTCTTTTGCGCGATAGCTGAAGTGCAAACAACCAATAGCGCGACAAACGTAACAATTCGTTTCATAAAGCTTAGTTCGTTGGTTTGATTTCTATAATTTCCATCTCGAAAATCAATGTTGCAAACGGAGGAATAACTCCACCGGCACCTTGCTCGCCGTATGCCAAGTTTTGTGGGATGAACAACTCGTATTTCCCGCCTGCCTTCATCAACTTCAATCCTTCTCCCCATCCTTGAATGACTTGTCCAGCAGTAATGGTAATTGGCTCGTTTCTCTCGTAAGAACTATCGAAAACTTTTCCATCAACTAAAGAACCTTTGTAGTTCACTACAATTGTATCGTTGTCATCTGGAGATAACCCAATTCCTTCACGAATAACTTTGTATTGCAATCCAGACTCAGTAGTTATAACTCCTAGCTTCTGTCCGTTCTCTTTTAAAAATGTTGTTTCCTGTTCCATTGTTTTTGCTGCTTTTTCTGATTCTCTTCTTGCTAATATTCCTTGAATGTATGGATCAACCATTTCATTTGGAAGTTGATTCGCCTTGTTCGCGTGATCCAATACCGCTTGTCCCATGATGCTCTCATTCAAACCTTCAATGCCGCTGGAAGCAATATTGTTTGCTATGCTTACACCAATGGCGTAAGACAAACTATCGTTTTCATTTTTTAAAACAACCGTAGATTTTTTCGGCTCGTCCTTCGGTTTTTTCTTTTTATCTCCTTGATCCATTGCGTTCGAACTCAAGACCAATAAGCTCGCTCCAAGAAGTACAATATGTTTACTTTTCATTGAAATTTATTTTGGATTGCAAGTTAATCAGATTATTTATTCATTCGGCTTATTTTTGAAAAATGAAGGTTTTCAGAATACTCATTCTTTTTGGAATAATTATCCTTGTTCCAAAGTCAGCTCATTGTCAAAATGATATGTACGGAGGAATTACGTTTGAAAATTTGACTTACAACAAATCGAGTGTATACTCTATTGGAACCGATTTCTATGCGCCATTCAAAGATCGGTTTACCCTGAATTACAGCTTTAAATTAGGTTTGAGCAAAGACCATAGTTTCGTATTTCACTCATCCGTTTCAACTTTATTGGGAACTTATCTTTTAGCATTGAATGGCAATTACCCCGGTATTGCAACCCTCGGACTCCTTTGCCTTGCCATACCCGAAGGAGTTGGAATGTATATGGGTCCCGACGGACAAGCGCTTCACCTATCTGTGAATCCTTTGGGAATGGACTACTTCTCTGCGGGAGATTTCACCCAAGAATATGTAGGCATGAGTTGCAGCGCAGTTGCACGTGTTCATTACAAGTTGAAATCACACGTCCCTTCTTACATCACGCCCATGGTTGGACTTTATTATCGCTACAAGCAAACAAGCCTCAACGAACAATATGGAATTCGGATAGGAGTTTCATTTGGACTCGCTTCCAGAAATGTAGATTCAGGAACTAGCATTCAAGAACTCTTTCGATGAAAAAACTTTTCTTGACTTTTATTTTTCTGATCAATCTGATCGTTTGCATGAAAGCTCAAACCGACACGCTATTCATTCAAAACTGGGAAAATGGTCATGCTATTTATATACTGCCTCCAGGGAAATTTCAGAAGCCGCCGGTTTGGACTTCTTCAGACAGTATTTACTATCCTCCCGTTCCTTTCTTCCGAAATTTTAAATTCGATTTGAAAGAAACATACATACCGCTAACGGTATACAAAGGCGAATTGGTTTATTACGATCCGTGCGATGGAATCTTCGAAGATGCATGGGTATTCAACGATTCTGCATTTGTGCATTTGTATTATGATGGTCCAGAAGGCTCGCCGATTGCGGCTATCGAGCACGAGTATGAAAACGAAATCCAATTTCGAATACTTCAATTCAATTATGAAGACATCGAAAAATCGTTGGAATATTACTTAACGGTAACAACGGTGAACAAAGAAAAGGGCATCTTCCTTTTCACTTTCGAAAGTCCTTACGATGCTGAATCGAAGTATTCTTTTCCCGTTGTTGAAAGAAGTAAACTTCACCTTTTCCCAACTTTGGTTTGCGATTGTCGTCTAGACAAGTATGCCGAATTCCAATGGGAATTAGAACCTTTTACTCCTGATTTATTCAAATAAAAAAAAGCTCGCCGTTGCGAGCTTTCTTCGTTGTACACCTATACTTAACCAAAACCACTTGCTAGAAGTTCAACTTAAGCCCGAAGGCATTTGAATAAATCTCTGGGCCATCTCCGGTCGAAAATTTCGGAAGCAGAGAGGATTCAATAAAGAAGGACAAATCACTTGTAAAACCGAAATCTACATAGAGGTTCGCCATGAATTCCTTCAATCCAAAATCTCCAGAGACACGCTGTTTACGTTTCTCTCCGTTCTCCTTCCATTTATAAAAAGCATTTGAGCCAATTAAATAACCACCTATGATGCCAAAGGACATATGAAAAACATTGGGCTCATCACCTGAATTCATTTTCTTCTTTTCGGTAATTTTTCCATTGTACTGAAACACCAAGGGCACCGTGATATAGTTTGCATTTAGATTTGACTTTTCTGTTTTAGGAAAAATGGCTAATTGAAAACCAAGCGTATCGGTCTCACTTAAACGAACTTCACGATTCAAAGCAATCGACTCAAGCGAAAACCCTATGCCCGTAGACAATCTGAAACGGTCTTTCGCTATTTCAAAAGATGAATTCACCACATTAAACCCCATCATAGAACTTGAGTTGTTTCTACCTTTATTATTCATCCAAGGGGCATCATAGCTTTTATTCTGATCATCCATAAAAGTCAAAAAACCAAAGCGAAAACCACTGAATCCATACCATGAAAATTCCTCTAGAGGCAAAGTCTTACGCTTCCTGTCGCCAGTCGCAAGCTTGGAAGTTGAATCTGGATAGATATCAATTTTCATATCACCCACGCGAATGTGTAGTGTATCATCCTGATTTCCTTTAATTGTGGTGTCCTTCATCGATCCATTTGCCACAACAACCTTCATTTCTTTTTTAACTTCCACTTCCGTTTGCGCAACAATCCCTGTCACAGCAAACATTGATAAAATCAATAACAAATTTGTTTTCATTTCTGTTTCATTTTTATTTTTTATTCAATTCTGGGGCGAAAAATGTTTCTTAACACGGGCGAAAAATGTTTCGTTTCCGGGCGAAATATTTTTCTTAATACGGGCGAAATATTTTTCTTAATACGGGCGAAATATATTTCGCCCCTATAAGCCAATTCGTCTTCCCCTCCAATCAACAACCAAATGATCTTCATCGTTTTCTCTATTCCTCGACCTCGCGGCTCTGAACAACTGCCTCACCTTTCGAATTTTCTGAACACGTTCATCAATTTCCTGCGCTAAAAATTCTCTGATCGTTATGTACTCCTCTGTTTGTTTCTTCGATTTCATTTGTTGAATGCTCGAATCTATTTTGGCGACAAGCACTGAATCTTGATTGACTTCAATTGGAATACTGTCTAATGAATCCACTACTGGTATGTACACAAGGGAGCTCCATGGCATTGTGCCATTTGGAAAACCGTAACCATAGGCAGGGCTCCACATATCAGGATAACTCGAACCTCCGCAATAATGCTCAAAATTGAAATCATTCCAAGGTATAAGCCATTCAGAACTGATGAAAATAATTGAATCGCGTTGTTCTAATTTCTTTTCAATATTCTTTTCAATACTCTTCTCTGGACGCTGATAAACATACTCAACGGGAGCAGGTTTGTCGGGTATGACAATGAATGTTCGAAGCACCAACGCCGCAATCCATGCTGCCGCCATGCCACTTATCCAGAAATAAACGCTCCGATTATCCTCTTCCTTCTTTAATCGATTTTTCCGACTTTCATTCAATTGAACACCGGAAATTTCCTTTTGAAAATGACTCTGAATTTCCTCATCGGAAATAGCATAGCGCTTCAAAGAATCCTTATTGTCGAGCGAAACTTCTGTTCGTTGAACTTTCGGAAACTCATCTTCTATATGTTCATTCCATTCGTTCATGATGTCCAATGAAGGGTTATAAATTCTTTTAACTGTTTTCTTGCACGATGCAAACTCACTTTCACCATAGATTCTGAAAGCTCGGTGATTTCACCGATTTCAGCATATGAGTAATCTTCGTAATCTCTCAACAGAATCAATTGCTTTTGTTGAAGTGACAACTGCTCCAATCCTTCGTTTATTAGCTTCTTCAACTCATGACTGTGATCCTGCTCAATGCTCACCTCTTCAGCAATCAAGCTTCTTTTGAGAGTTTCTCTTCTCGACCAATCAACCACAGCATGATAAGCCGAGGTAAACAAATAAGACTTGGCCTTTTCACTCAACACATCTCCTTTCTTTTTCCACAACTTCTCGTATACATCCTGCACAATATCCTCTGCCAAAGCGGTGTCGCGAACCAATTTCAATACATAACCGAAAACCCGATCAGACCAAAGGTCAACAGCTTCGTTGTATTCATTTGTATTCATTCGACAAAACCAAGACGCTTAACTTTTCAAAAAGTTACAGCACATGAAAAATAAATCGTGAGAAAAGTCACAGATATGCTCTTCCTTCAATATTACTTTCGTAAAATGAAAATCACAAGTTTTATTTTCTTTTTCCTATTTGCACTCAACTCCTTCGCGCAAGAATTCCCTTACACGGTTGTATTGAATCCCGTTTATTCAAGTCAAGACATTGCCTTACAATCTTTCGCTTACGGCACTTGGGAGAACAGAGTATTGTTGATTGGAGGAAGAAAAGACGGCCTGCATGAGCGTCAGCCCTTCGCGTCTTTCGATGTTGCAGGAATGCCTTCAAACATTTCAATTCTAGATCTGAATAATTACAGCTCCACTCCTGTGGAATTTGACGTCATTGATGTCGCGTTGAGCGAACAATTCTCTTCCACCAACATTCAATTCTATCAGACCGATAGTATTTTGTGGTTGGTTGGCGGTTATGGATACAGCAATACTTCGCAAGATCACATCACCCACCCGATGCTTACTGCGATTAACTTGAAGACTTTCTTTGAAGCGCAAGACAATGGGACCTTCGCTTTTGGAAGTTTCGATTTCATTACCGACGAGCGTTTTGCTGTAACCGGAGGATCGTTGAAAAAGTTAAACGATGTCTTTTATTTAGCGGGCGGACATCGCTTCGACGGTCGATACAACCCCATGAATAATCCGACCTTTACGCAGACCTATACCGAAAAAGTTTCTCGATTTATTCCAACATTAACTGAAGCTGGAATTCAAGTCGAATGGCTCCCTGAATTCAGTGATCCTGCTTTGCTTCACCGAAGAGATTTAAATGTGTTGGTAGGTATTGATTCGAACGGACAAAAGAATTTCACTTTATTCAGTGGTGTTTTCCAACAAGTCGCAGATCTGCCTTTTACGAATTGTGTTGAAGTAAATTCAAGTGGAATTGCTGAAGTTCCTGAATTCCAACATTTATTGAATCAATACCACTGCGGACACATTTCACTCTACGATGCGCAATCTCAAAAGCAGCATTATTTGTTTTTAGGTGGGATTTCAGAGTACTATTATGAAGACGATGTGCTTACACAGAATGTCGATGTACCCTTCACAAAGAACATTGCTTGTGTCACTCGCAATGCAAACAATCAATGGGTGGAAGAATTAAATCCTTCATTAATGCCTGGATTTTTAGGATCTAGTTCTGAAATAATCTTGAATGAAAACCTACCTATGATTTCAGGCGAAATCATTGATCTGAATTCCGCATGGAATGGAGGTGAAATACTGCTGGGCTATTTGCTTGGTGGTATTCGCAGTACTGCTCAAAACATTTTTTGGGTGAACAACGGAACGCAAAGCTTTCCGAACGATACCCTCTACGAAGTATGGCTAGTGCCTAACTCAGTAGAAGTCTCTTCTATCCATTCGCTTCCAAAAAATATATTTACTATTTATCCGAACCCAACGAGCGGGAAATTTCGAATTGAATTTTCTTGCCAAAAGAATTGCGTTGTTGAATTAACAGCTTTTGATTCGAATGGGAAACTTGTTTCAAAAGATAAACTCGGAGAATTCAAATCAGGCAAGCACAGCGTGGAAAACCGTTGGAAATTATTCGATCATCCAGGCACGTATATTATTCAACTTAAATTAGGTGAGGAAGTCATCGTACAAAAACTTTTGGTAGAGCCTTAACCCAGTGAAACGCCTATAAGCGTTCCTATTCCGTAGGTTATTGCCGCAGCAATTAGTCCGAATAACACTTGACGAAATCCGCTATACCAAACATTTCTTCCTGTGAACAAGGTAATTGCCGCACCAATTCCGAACAAACCAAAGGCACTGCAAACGGTACTTAAAATGATTGCTGTAAATCCTGTTGTGAAGAAGAATGGAACCACAGGAATAATTGCTCCGGTTAAAAACAAGAAGAACGAAGAGTAGGCCGCTTCCATGGCTGATCCTTTCAATTCCTCTGCATTTATGCCTAGCTCTTCCCTCACTAAAATATCCAATGCTTGTTCTTTGTTTTGCATAATCGAAGCCGCCATCTCGCGCGCTTGTGCTTCAGGAATTCCTTTGGCCATATAGATCAAAGCAATTTCTTGTTGTTCTCCTTCCGGATTAATCTCCAACTCTTCCGCTTCCAGTTCCATTTGATTTTCGGAGAGCTCTTGCGAAGACTTCACGCTAATCCATTCACCCAATGCCATCGAAAGAGCGCCTGCTAACATACCTGCAAGTCCTGTCATGAGCACAGGTCCACTTCCAGCGCTTGCTCCTGCAACGCCCATGACTAAACTAAAGTTTGAAACCAATCCGTCATTTCCTCCGAGAACTGCGGCGCGAATAGCGTTTCCACCAACATTGCGGTGACGTTTTTCGAAACGCGCCAATGACGAACCTGAAATATTCTTATTGGTCTGAAGAATATTTCGAAGGATCGAAACGTGAGCAGTATCTGAAATCGAATTCTGCATATTCTGTTGCTTCCGGGCATTCAACACTCCTGCAGAAAGACCCTTCTCTGTATCAAGCAGCACGCCCAAGACGTAATCATATCCGAATATTCTTCCAATTCTTTTCAATGTCTTTGCTCGTCCTGAAGGGCCAGGCATATCGGATTCAGGAAGACCCTTACTTTTCAAAAAAGCCTTCGCATGTCCCATTTCAATTCCGCTCATCTCACGAAACACATGCGCGACATTCTGATCTTCCTCGTGCTCTGCTAATAGCGCATACAAAAAAGATGCGTCAACCTCGGTTTGAATACTCGCTAAATTTTCCATTTGGTCCTGAATTGAATTAACTCTTATTTCTTTATTTTTTGAAAGTACAAATTACGAACTCTTCCTGTTGTAAGATAGAAACCATCTACTTTTTTCCTTTTTCCTCTTGAAAATTGAATGAAGAAATTTCCTGAGAACTCGTCTTTGGCAAATGGGAAGAACACTAACTTATTATTTCGTGGGATTTTCACAAACAACACACTGTCGTTGGCTGTAACAATATATTTCGTGTCAAGTTCTGAGCTATAATACTCCCCAATAAATTCCAAAAAATCCGAAGGTTGCAATTCAACCTCAACCACTCGTTCATAATTCCGGTTAATCGCATTTGGATTGGTAACGCATAACTTGTCAACTCCTAATTCTTTCGAAAAAAACAACTTCGTGGAGCTGCCTGGAACGCTAAACTCCAAATTACTCAACGACAAGAGCTTCGTACTTCCTAAAAACAAATTTCCATTTTCAAAATTCATTTCGATTCTCCTTTTTGTCAAAGCATCTATGTAGGTACCAACCCATCCTTTTACAATTGAACTGTCTATTGCGAAAATTGCATCAGGAGTTTCATTCGTCTTGATTTCCAAAAAAAGATCCGCCACCTGTTGAGACAAAAGCATAACCTGACTTTCGGCATGATTGGCCAGTAAAATAACAGATAAATGTTGATCAGGGAATCGAATAAAATTGCTGCGATATCCCGCGTCTGCTCCACTGTGCTGTTCCGTTTTAAAGCCCTTGTAAGATTCAGTGCTTATCCCACCAGCATAGGCCTGCTTGGTTCCGTTGTTCAAGATTCCATTTTCCAACATCGCACTTATAAAAGCCGGACCACCAACTCTTTTCGAATAAAAATTTTCATCCCATTTACTCAAATCCTCAACGGTTGTAAAAAGACTCGTTGCTCCGTAATTGTCAAATACTGGAATGTATATTTTCCAATTGCCCTGCTCATCCTTCTGATATGCAGAAGTTCTATTGGGAGTAACTTCTGAATGGTCACTGTGAAAATGTGTATTCATCATTCCAAGTGGTTTGAAAAATACTGAATCAGAATACTCTCTCAGTGACACGCCTGTAATTCGTTTAACAGCAACGCCAAGGATTGTATAACTCGTGTTACAATAATAATACTCCGAGCCTGGAATGAAATTCAATGCAACTTGTCTGTGAAGCATCTCTAAAACATCATCTTCCGTAATTAAATCATCATCGCGCCAACCCGCTAATTCCTGAAGATCCCACTGGTCTCTAATTCCACTTGTGTGGTGAATGAGGTGATTAAATGTAATGACATGCCCAAAGTCGGGAACTTCAGGAAGATATTTCCGAATGTCTTCATTCAAACTTAATTTACCCTCTAACGAAAGCATTATTATTGCTGCTGCTGTAAATTGTTTTGAAATAGATGCAACATGAAATATCGAAGTTGGAGTTATTGCAATGCCATATTCTAAATTCGATGTACCATAACCCTTTTCATAAATGATCTTACCATCTTTTACCATTGCTAAAGCACATCCCGGCGTGCTCGGAGATTTATATTCCTCGAAAATCGCATCTACTTTCTCGCGCAGCGAATCTTGGATTTGAGCGTGCGATGGGAAAGAAAAAAATACTGAGAATGAAAGAAGAAAAAGAGCCTTCATACTTATCGAGAATTAAATTAAACACATTTGGATGACACTACTGAACTATTATCTTCTTAACAATCAAATTTGAATCGTTATGAAATTTCAAGACATAATATCCCGCTGGTAAATTCAATCGATCAATCTTTAATTCTGTTTGGTTCGGACTGAAAGTCTCTGAAAAAACAAGTTCCCCAATTGAATTAAAAATCTGAACGGATGACCTAACGGATAGACTTCCGTTGTATCGTACTGTTATATTGCCGCTCGACGGGTTCGGGAAAACTTCTAAGACCGCATCTTTTTCATCGATTGATGCTACTGAGGTAGATATGCAAAAAGAGGTAGAGTCGAATAAATTCAACGAAGGAATAATATCTAATGTCGGAAGCACACTCCAAACAAGTTGGTCAACATCGACTACTAGATTTGCAGTATTTAATGGCCTCGTATTCAATAAAATGGCCCAATTCAATTGATTATTCGCGCGAACAATTTCTGTTGTGGTTCCGGGAAGAGAACCTGTGTGCCAATAGTTGTCGTGAACTGGACTCACATTCCAACCCAGCGCGTAGTAATCACTTACAAAAGATGGGCTAATCATAGTGTCTATAGTTGCCGGAAGCAACATGTCAGGAACCGTTGTAAATCGATCTACTGCACAAAGTATCTTGCATAAGTCTTCAGCAGAGCCAACCCAACCTCCTGCAGCGTCGAGTCCTTCAATGTTAAAACCTCCATATGGTCTAGGAACCATTAAGGGATTGTCATAAACCGAGGGGACATATGACGCAGTCGCGTAATCATAATAATTAACTTCATTCGGAAGTTTATCCACTAATAGATTTTTTCCGCAATACATATCTACAATATCCAATGGGGCTAAAATGCTATCTCGAACATAGGTTTCATATTCCTGTCCTGTTATTTCTTCAATAACTGTTCCGAGTATACTGTAACCCAAATTTGAATAATGGAATTGCGTTCCAGGTGTAAAGTCCAGCTCTTGGTTATTCAATACATATTCAATAGTAGTCATTTCATCTGCCGGAGCTGATACAGACATTGCCTGAGCAATGTAATAACTATCAAACATGGGATCTCCAGACACATCTCTGTCCCAACCGCCAGCATGTTGAAGAAGATTTCGAACTGTAATGTTATAAACCCGAGGGTCGATTGCATTTTGAAAAACGATTGAATTTAATAAGCCGTCTGCACCAAACACAGTGTCATTCAAACCTACCCTTCCTTGCTCATAAAGGTGCATAATAGTAATTGATGTAATTTGCTTCGACAGGCTCGCCAATCGGAAAATATTATCGGGGCATACCAACGTGTTGGCATCTAAATCTGCATAACCAAATCCTCGGTTATAGACTAGTCTGCCCTGGTATGTAATAGCCAATTGCGCGCCTGGTATAGCGTAATCGCTAATCAGATTCGACATTGCTTCATCAAAATTTACTAAGTCAGGAACTTCATAACCCGTCTGAGCTTTGGAAGAAGAATAACAAAACAACAATAAAACAAATAGAGCTTTTTTCATACTTTTCTGTTTGTGGAGGTTTAAGAAAATTAACGGAACGCGGTGGCCTAATTATTCGCCTTTCAAAGATGCGTTTTCAACAAAATACATATCGATTTGACCTTTATTCTTGGCCTCTATTTTACCTCTGTGTGTGCATGCGAATTGGTCTTTCACATATTCGTATGTGCTGCCGCTGATGTTTATTTTTCCAGCTTCCCCAGAGGATTCAAGACGAGAGGCAACGTTAACGGTATCGCCCCATATATCATATGCGAATTTTCTTATCCCAACAATTCCTGCTACAACAGGACCTGTGTGAATACCAATTCTAATTTCAAACACCTCTTGACTAGCCAATTTCTTTTTCTCAAGATGCTCTTGCATGAACTGTCGAATCTCAATTGCTGCATTTACAACATCAACTGCATGGGTCTTATTCGAAACTGGCAAGCCTCCTGCACACATGTATGCGTCGCCAATTGTTTTAATTTTCTCAATGTTATGTTTTGCTATAATAGCGTCGAATGCTTTGAAGCAAATATGAATTTCTTCAACCAACTGGGATGGTGATAATCGCTCAGAGATCTTGGTAAACCCTTTGAAGTCCGTAAACATGACAGTTACCATATCGAATTGCTTGGCGTCGGCACTGCCCTTTTCTTTCAGTTCATTGGCAACTTCTTCGGGAAGAATGTTCAACAATAAATCATCTGACTTCTGTTTTTCCAAGCGTAATTCTTTCGTTCGTTCCTGAACTTCCAAATCCAATTCATCGCGCTGACGAGCGAGTAATAGATTATTGGTTACTGATTGACGGGCTAAAAATATACTCAAGGAAATTGGAAGAGACAAATAGAACGAAATTCTATGACATATAGTTACGAAAAACGGTTTTGTAGTTCCTAACGAATTAAACAATTGCTCCAAAACAGGCCCAGCTAGAATGAAGACAAGCGATCCTATTATGATTATCCAACCGCCCATGACCTTGTTCTTTATTGACAACAAAGACATCCTTACTATTTCGAAGGAGGATATTAATAAAATCAAAAAATTAAAATTCGCGAAATTCTTCGCAGTAAAAAACTCATAATATCCAACCGATAAATATGCAATTAATATGGACAAATAAACGTATGGTGTAAATCTATTCTTAGCATCGAACAAGGAGCGCATTACATGAAGCAAGAAAAAAGTTGTTAGGGCGTAGAACAATTGATTAACGAAATGGATGAGTACGACAGTACCTGTCATTATTTGAAATGCGCCTAGTTCAATAAAATTCGTCAAGGCCACGCTCGCTGTGAAAAAAGTAAAACAACTAAAGAGCAAAAGCGTTTTGTTCTTATATCTTTTATTTACTTGAAAAATGGTTAGTAGGAAAATAATACAATTGATACCGAAGAAAAAACCATAATAAAGAAGGGTGTTGCTACGTGCCGTGTCTATATGTTCGGCTGCTTCAGTCGTATGCAAACTAAATGACAACCATTCTGAATTAGACAGCGACTCTTTAATTTTCAGGTTTCCAATATTTGAGTGATGTGCGAAGCGAAAGGCTAGAATATTCGAAGAATCTGAATCTTTAAATGTGACAAGCACTTTTCGCAAAGGAATATGAAAGGCATCTTGAATAACAACCGCATCTCCCTTGTTTGAAATCGAACCAAAAGAGTATATGAGTTCTCCGTTTAAAAAAACCTCCATTGCTCCTTGCCATTTAACATAGAGCGCCAAAGTCCTATTTTGCAATTCCGGTGAAACACGAAACTTCATTCGACTCCAGTATATCTTGTCAATTGCAAAAGCATTGCCTTCCGTATTTGTTAGGTCCGACCAATTTCTGTCGTCAAAATCTAATGCTGAAAACGATAAGCTGTCACCCTGGTAGTATTTCGAAGTGATAAGTGTATCTAAATTCAAACCTGGAAATTTCCGCTTCGTAATGGAAATAGAAATTTCTGTATTTGAAAGGTTGTTGAGTGAAATGGTTGGAACCGAATCTTTCGGAATACCTGCAGAGAACGAATTATTAGAGAATAGAAACGTAAAGCAAAAAACTAAAAATACAAAAATGGAGTATGCTCTAAATCTCATAGAGCAAATATCATCTAAACATAGCGTTTTCAGAAGAATTTCTTTCGCATGGTAAATACCCAGACATCACTATTGGCAATCACTAGTCGGTAATATGACAATTATCATTTTTTCAAGTGACAATAAATACATCTAGTTAAGGGCACAAAAGAGGAATTGATGAAAAAACAAAAACCTAATTGTTAAGAAAGCGTTAAATTAACCGCGCGATAATTATCATTCATGAAAAAAACGATAGTCCTTGTTATTTCTATTTTTCTATTTTCTTTCGCGCATGCGCAAGTAAATCATTGGGAAACCGCTGTTTACGATACTCTCGAATGGCATTACGTTGTTCCCAACGCCACAACGCCTTTAGATTGGATTAGTCCAACCTTTGACGATTCTGCTTGGAACATTGGAAATGGCGGCTTCGGTTTCGGAGATGCCGACGATGGAACAACTATTCCAGCAGGAAACATTTCAGTGTACCATCGCATTCATTTCAACATTAACAACTGGAATGAAATTTCGAAATTCATTTTGAACATGGATTACGACGATGCCTATGTTGCCTATTTAAATGGCGTTGAAATTTCTCGATCGAATATCTCCACTGCTGGTCAGCCTTCTTGGAACGATGGCGCAGATGGACAGCACGAAGCTGTTATGTATCAAGGCGGATTACCTGACGAAGTTATCTTTCTAACGCAAGACTACCTTTCAATCTTGAATAACGGCGACAATGTATTTTGTGTGGAAGCGCACAACATAACAACGAACTCAGCGGACATAACCTCAAGACCTTTTCTTCATGTAGGAATTACAACAAGTAACACTTATTTCGGAACGCCTCCTTCGTGGTTCATCCCTCCATTTGAATTTGTTTCTTCTACCTTACCCATTGTTGTTGTGAACACTTATGGCGTTGAAATTCCAGATGAGCCGAAGATTGATGCTGAGATGGGTATCATTTTCAATGGCGAAGGACAAATCAATTATCTCACAGATTCGCTAAATGAATTCTTCGGGCTTATTGCTATTGAAACAAGAGGCTCCTCTTCCAGTAGCTTTCCAGCTAAATCATACGGATTGGAAACACGCGGACCGGATAGTTTGAATTACAACGCATCCATCTTCAATTGGCCAGCTGACAACGATTGGATCTTGTATGCCCCTTACACTGACAAAGCAATGATTCGAAATGTCCTTACCTATCATTTAGGAAATGAAATGGGGCGTTGGACACCCCGAACGAAATTGTGCGAACTCGTGTTAAACGGAGAGTATATGGGTGTGTATGTTTTCATGGAACGAATTAAACAGAATCCAGGCAGAGTAAACATTAACGAACTTCTTCCAACCGACACATTAAACAATGAACTCACGGGAGGATACA